>DAOVTF010000222.1 GCA_030633225.1 Flavobacteriaceae bacterium | reverse complement strand
TTTGACCTCTTGCAGCCAATTCATCATCAGTAACATTATTTGATAATGGATTATAAAAATCATTTCCATCTTCATCTGTATATGACTGAGTGTGTAATTCCTCGTCTGTTAAACCATTAATTACATCTCTATCTGATTGAGAAAAATCAACAATGGCATCAAAATCTGTTTGTAAATCTAATAAATTCCCATAACCATTATCTGAAGCATTTCTTTCCACAGAATTATAGGAATTGAAAATATTTCCTTCCCATTCAACCATTCGGTTTGTTTTGTTTCTATTGTTAAACTCACCAGTTAAGTTTAAAAACCCACCATTGTCACCTAAAGCAGTACCATAATTAAGAGATACACCTACAGATTCACCATCAGTTCCTCCCTGATTATGACCACCAGAGTTTTTAGAAAAATATGCTCCGGCATCAACATTCACGGTTAAACCAGTATTTTTTTTCATTATAATATTGATTACACCAGCAATTGCATCAGAACCATATTGTGCTGCTGCACCATCACGTAAAACCTCTACATTTTTAATAGATGCAGTAGGAATGGCATTTAGGTCAGTACCTACAGATCCTCTACCAAAAGTTCCATTTACATTTACTAATGAAGATGTATGTCTTCTTTTACCATTTATCAATACTAATACTTGATCTGGACCTAAACCTCTTAAAGAAGCTGGATCAATATGATCTGTACCATCAGAAATAGTTTGTGTATTAGATGTAAAGGAAGGAGCCACATAATTTAAGATTTGATTTAAATTTGTTTGTGCACCTTGAGTTATCAGTTCTTCAATACCAATTACATCTACTGGCACCGCTGTGTCAATAGCTGTCCTTTTTGGATTTCTTGACCCAGTAACAACAACTTCGTCTAATTCAACACCGGATGCCATTTGAATATTAATTGTTGAACGACCATTCACAGCAACTTCTCGGGTTTCAAATCCTACAAAAGTAAAAATTAAAACATCTCCTTCATTAACTCGTAATGAATAAACTCCGTCAAAATCAGTGGATGTTCCACCTGTAGCGTCTTTAACAGATACTGATACACCTGGCAAAGGTTGATTGTCAGAATCGGTTACTTTACCGCTTACTTGATTATTTTGTGCCATCATCGGAACCGATAAAAACATCAAAAATAATAATACATAAATGTTTGTTTTCATAAATTAAATTTTAAAATTTTGAGTAAATTATTAATAATTAATGTGCCAAAATAGTCATTAATTAACAATATTGTATAAAATTTAACAAAAAAAGAAGCAAATAATCAATTCATAAATTATAAAACAAAGATTTTAAGCTATATTTATAGCTTGTTTAAGATTGAAACCATTAAATTCAATAACTTGAATTTATTTTTAAAGAATATGAAGAATTGAAAAAATAGTATAAATTAGCCAAGAACAGTTTTTATAATTTTTTCATTTGAATTATTTAGCTCATATATACCTTTCCAATAATAAAGAATTAGTTCAGCTTGGTAATTTTATAGCCGATTCTGTTAAAGGTAGATCCTATTTAAAATATCAGGAAAAGATTCAAACTGGGATTATTTTACATCGGCGAATAGATTGGTTTACCGATAACAATGATATTGTAAAACAAAGTAAAAGAAGACTAAATAGTAGATATGGGCTTTATAAAGGTATTATCATTGATATTTTTTACGATCATTTTTTAGCTAAAAATTGGACTAAGTATTCATCAACTCCACTTCCTAATTTTACACAATCCTTTTATATTACTTTGCAAGATAATTTTGAGATACTTCCCGAAATAGTTAAATTTATGACACCATATATTATAAGTAATGATTGGCTTTTGAGTTATGCGACTATAGAAGGTATAGAAAAAGTGTTGATTGGAATGAATAAACGAACACAAGATAAATCACAAATGAATTTAGCAATCAATGATTTGAAAGAGAATTATAGTGATTTTGAAAAAGATTTCACCTTGTTTTTTGAAAAGTTACGTATCTTTTCAACTTTAAAATTAAAAGAAATTGAATCGGATTCAAATAGGTTAAAATAAAAACCAATAATTATTAACAGATGAAAAAATTATACTATTTATTTATAATAGCATTTCTATTAGTTCAGTGTAAATCACAAACCACTCAGGAGATAAAAAAAACAGGGCTTATTGCAGATAAAGCAATGGTAGTAAGTGCTCGTCAGGAAGCATCGACAATAGGTGTTTCCATTTTAAAAAAAGGGGGTAATGCTTTTGATGCAATGATAGCTACGGATCTGGCCTTGGTAGTTGCCTATCCTTTTGCAGGAAATATTGGTGGCGGAGGTTTTACTGTTTACAGAACCAAAGATGGAAAAATTGGCTCTTTTGATTACCGTGAAAAGGCGCCTCTTGCAGCTACAAGAGATATGTATTTGGATGAAAATGGAGATGTAATTCCTAATAAAAGTATATTAGGAGCAATGGCAGTTGGTGTACCTGGAACCGTTGCCGGATTATTTATGATTCATCAAAAATTTGGAACATTACCCTTTGCGGAATTGATTCAACCGGCAATTGATCTGGCTAGAAATGGAGTAGTTGTTTCTAAAAAGCAAGCAAGAAGCATGAATCATTACCGTAAATTATTCAAAGAAGCGAACAAAAGAACTATTTTTTTAGATAAAGAATGGGAAGAAGGTGATACAGTTAAATATTTTAAACTTGCCGAAACTTTTGAAAGAATTCGTGACAATGGAAGAGATGAATTTTATAAAGGAAAAACAGCAGATATTTTAGTTGATTATGTTCAAAACCTGGGAGGAATAATAACCAAGGAAGACCTAGAAAAGTACGAAGCCATAGAAAGAGATCCTATAGTTTTTAATTATAAAAATGCTCGAATTATTTCAATGGCTCCTCCCGCAAGTGGCGGAATTTGCATTGCACAAATTTTAAAAAGTATTGAACCTTATAATATTGGAAATTTTGAGCATAATTCTGCAGAATATATTCAGCTCCTAACGGAAGCAGAACGAAGATCGTATGCAGATAGAGCTTATTTTTTAGGTGATCCTGATTTTAATGATATACCAATAAGTAATTTAATATCAAGCGAATATAATAACAGTAGAATGAGTAATTTTTCATGGAAAAAAGCAACGAATTCAGAAGATGTTTCACATGGAAATATTTTTGTAGTAGAGAGTGATCAAACTACACATTATTCAATTATTGATCAATTTGGGAACGCAATTGCGGTAACCAATACTTTAAATGGTGCGTTTGGTTCTAAAGTTTTTGTAGAAGAAGGCGGTTTTTTTCTTAACAATGAAATGGATGATCTAAGTGCAAAACCTGGAGAACCAAATATGTTTGGATTGATAGGTGCAGAAGCAAACGCTATTGAACCTGAAAAGCGAATGTTAAGTTCAATGACTCCTACCATAGTTGAACAAAATGGTAAATTAAAAATGGTTTTAGGATCTCCGGGAGGTTCAACAATTATTACTTCGGTTTTACAAAATATTTTGAATGTGATCGAATATGATATGGGTATGCAAGAATCAGTTTCTAAAACCAGATTTCATCATCAATGGTTACCCGATGATATTAAATTTGAACCTAATTTTGATACGATTCATTTTTCTGAATTAAGAAAAAAAGGATATAAGATTGATCAAAGTAATTCAAGAATTTTAGGAAAAGTAGATGCCATTTTAGTACTACCAAATGGTAAATTAGAAGGTGGTGCTGACCCAAGAGGTGATGATAGAGCTGTAGGGTTTTAAAAGTATATTTAATGAATAAAAAAGGAAAACATACAGTTTGTATACATACAGGTGAAATTAAAGACACACAATTTGGAGGGGCAATATCTCCAATATTTATGGCTAGCTCTTACCCGTTTTTAGAGGTTGATACAGTTAGATATCCACGGTATTTTAATACTCCAAATCAAGAAGTTATTGCAAAAAAAATTGCAGCACTGGAACATGCAGAGGCTGGATTACCATTTGCATCTGGCATTGCTGCAATAAGCACAACTCTATTTGCTTTTTTAAAACAAGGTGATCATGTTGTATTTCAAAATGAGATATATGGTGGAGCCTATAATTCAGTTCACGAGGAATTTGAGAATTTTGCAATCGATTATTCTTTTACAAAAGGAGTTGAAGTACAGGATTTTG
>DAOVTF010000289.1 GCA_030633225.1 Flavobacteriaceae bacterium | reverse complement strand
TATTTACAAGACTATCTTGTTTTGTAAATTTTATAGAAGCAGAATTGTCAACCGCAATTAATAATTTAGGTTTTACAATTTCATAATTGGTTTTTAATACTTTCGGGTTTATCAATAACAATAAAATTGATAGAATAGAAAAAAAATGTAAAAAAGCCAAAATGTTCCGATTCAAATACTTTTTCTCTCTAAAAAAGTATTGAAAATAAACCAACAAAGAAGTAAAAAAAATAGCTAGGAAAATATAAATAAACGTAAGTGTATTCATTGAAATATAACCAATTGGATAATAGTATCTTCAAATTATTAAAGATATACTTTTATTATCATTCCATGTAATATGAAAGTTTATGCTATAATTTTATAATGCATTCTTATATTTTAAGTTGACATCCCACCATCAACACTAAGGGTTTGTCCTGTTATATATGAAGACATATCTGATGCTAAAAAAACACAGGCGTCTGCAATATCTTTTGGTGCTCCTCCTCTCTTTAGAGGAATAGCTGTTCGCCACTCATTAACTGTATTTTGATCTAATTTTTCAGTCATTTCAGTTTCAATAAATCCTGGAGCTATAGCATTGCAACGAATATTACGTGAACCTAACTCCAATGCAATTGATTTTGTAAATCCTAAAATCCCTGCTTTTGAGGCAGCATAATTTGCCTGACCGGCATTACCTTTTATTCCAACTACTGAACTCATATTAATTATAGAACCAGCTCTGTTTTTAATCATCGGGCGAATTACTGCCTTGGTCAGATTGAAAACAGACTTTAAATTTACTTCAATTACCTTGTCAAAATCTTCTTCTGATATTCTCATTAAAAGGTTGTCTTTTGTAATACCAGCATTATTGATCAATATATCTATACTTCCAAATTCTTCCAGTACATTTTTAGCTAATTCTTGAGCTGCATCAAAATCTGCTGCATTTGATTGATATCCTTTCGCTTTAATACCAAAAGATTCCAATTCTTTTTCTAACTCTTTTGCTGCTTCAACCGACGCATTAAATGTAAAAGCAATATTTGCTCCTTGATTAGCAAATTCAATTGCAATTCCTTTACCAATCCCGCGAGAAGCGCCTGTAATTAAGGCTGTTTTGTTTTTAAGTAATTTCATATACTTTTATGATAATTTGTATTCAAATATAATAAAATGCCGTGTAGAAATAGGATTTATTTACAAAAAGAAGCAACCTTACAAAGAATATGATTGTAAGGTTGCTGATAAATTTTAATTTATAAACTTATTGCTTTACTTCAAGGTCTTTATAATTAAATAAATAATCGATATCCAATTCTTGTACTTTACCAAGTTTTTCTAATGATTTTAGATCAAGATCATTTTTATTACCAATAACCAAAGTGGTATAATCCCCACCTTTAATATTATCATTAAAAAATGCTCTAAGATCATCCATGGTCATTTTTTCAACTTCATTATAAATTTCTTCTCTGTTATCATTAGTAATTCCTCTATTTTTTAAGCCTTCATATTTCCAAAAAATATTAGATTTAGTAATTCGTTCAGCAGCTATTTTCTTTAATGTTGCTGTTTTGGCATCTTCAAACTGTTTTTCTGCTTCAGGCATATTATTCATTAATTCTAACATAGCGTCAATTGCTTGTGGTAATTTATTGGCTTGAGTACCAACATAGGCAATGGTATAATTAGAATCATCTTTTTTTCTTCCATTACTATAATATGAGTAAGCAGAGTAAGCAAGAGATTTCGACTCTCGTATTTCTTGAAATACAATTGAAGACAAACCACTTCCGAAATAAGTATTAAAAACTTGAGATTGTGCAAGTTTTTGTGCATCAAACTTATCTCCTTTGGCTACAAATATCATTTCTGCTTGTACCATATCAAAATCTACATAATTAACTAAATCTCCCGTTTCTAGCTCTTTATATTTAACCGCTTCTGGGTAATCTTTTAATTCACTAGGTAAATTATGGTTATTATTTAAAGCTAAAAGTGCATTATCTACATTTTTTCCATAATAAAATATACGCTGTTTATATCCTTTTAAATCTTTAATTATCTGAACCAACTCATCAGGATTCATAGCAGCTAATTCATCAGCATTATAAATATTTCTCAATCTCGAATTTTCACCATACTTTGCATAACTTACTAATCCATTTCTTAAAATATTCCCTTTTTGTGTTTTACCATCAGTTCTTGATTTTAGGATTTTAGCTACATATTTATCATAACTTTCTTGATCTGCAACAGCATTATCCCAAAGGTCTTCTAATAAAACCAAACCTTTAGGTAAATTTTCCTTTAAACCAGAAAGTGAAACATACGATTTATCCCCACCAGTATTTACACCATAATTAATACCTAATTTATAGAACTCTTTTTTCACATCTTCAGGAGATTGTTTTTCGGTACCTAAAAAATCTAAATATCCTACAGCAAGTGCTAACTTTTTATTGTTATCACTGCCCATATCAAAAATGATATTTAAATTAAACAAATCATTTATTTTATTGTCAATATATGATACTTCTAAACCATTTTTTAATTTAGTTTTTTTTATGTCAGCATTATAATCAATATATACTGGTGATAGATCTTTTGATTTTAAAGACTCGAAATTCTTCAAATAAGCAGATTGTTTTCCTCTATTTAAATTTATAGGTGTAATTCCAGGGTTTTCCACTTTTGCAATATTCTTATCTTCTCCTTTACGTTTGTAGGTAACTACATAATTATCTTTATAAAACTCATTTGCAAAAGCTACTAGATCTTCTTTAGAGATTTTTTTTAAGCCTTCCAAAAATTTCACTTTATCTTCCCAGTTTTCATGATGAATAAAAGCATTATAATATGCTGTTGCCAGTGCAGTACTGTTTTCGTATTGCTTTAACT
>DAOVTF010000104.1 GCA_030633225.1 Flavobacteriaceae bacterium | reverse complement strand
TAGGAGTTATTTTTTTTTCGATATTTTTTTATAATTTATCGTTATTTCTTTCAATGCTTGTGTCATATTTTTGACGCAAATTTATTAGTTAATGGATAAGCTTAAACAACGTTGGGGAATAAAATCAAACTTTCAAGTAGCAATTATTTTCCTGGTGTTTTCCATTAATGGCTCGTTAGCAGTTTTTTTAACAAATCCTGTAACAAATTTTTTAGGTGTCAATAAGGAAACTACGGCACCTCTACTCTATTGGCCTGTTAAAATAATTGCGATTTTTATAATATATCAAATTACACTTGTAATAGTTGGTGCATTATTTGGTCAAAAACAATTCTTTTGGAATATGGAAAAGAAGATGTTACAACGTTTAGGATTAGGTAAGTTTTTTGATTAATTTTTCTTTTTGTACTTATAAACATACAACCAAGTTAATGTGAATGAAGGGAAAAAATCTAAACCCGGAATTGCCTCTTCTACAAAAGAAACCAATCCTCCTATTTTACCAACATTTCCTTTATACATCTTTATCATAATATAAGCAGACAAAGGTGCCCAAACAAAATCAATTGGGGGGAACACAAAAGATAACATCCCAATTAAATCAAATAGAATTCCTAAATAAAGTTTATTCTTTTTATTCATGTTTTAAATATACTAAGTTTTATTTTTGTGACTTCGAATAGAAGAATTTATTTTTAAAATATTCAAAAAGATAGTATATTTTTGCACCTTAAAATGATTTGCTAATCATTAAAATAGACTTATATCATTAATTAATGTTATTTGAAATAAGTATCTCTATTAAAAACTATGGATAAAATAATTAGAATTGGCACTCAATCAAGTGAAATTGCTCTTTGGCGAGCAAATATTGTTGCAAAACAATTAGAACACTTAGAATATAAAACAGAAATTATTAACATTGATTCTTTAAATAATAATGAATTAGACAACTCTGTTTTTACAAATAAAACTACTAATATTTTTACCAAAAAATTAGATACTGCTCTTTTTAATGATAAAATTGATATAGCTGTACACGATCTTGCAAAAGTACCTACAACTTTACCCGAAGGAATTATTCAAGTGGCAGTATTGAAAAGAGGGAATTTTAATGATGTTTTGGTATTAAAAACTAATGAAGATTTCTTTACAAATAAAACTGCCAATATAGCAACGGATAGTTTGCGGTGTAAATCTCAATGGTTGTATCGCTATCCCAATCATAAAGTTACAGAAATAACCGGGACTATTAATACCAGATTACAAAAGCTTAAAGAAAATGATCTAGATGGGGCAATATTCTCCATGTCAGCCTTAAAAAGAATTGATCTTTTACCGGAAGATCCTTTTAAGTTAGGATGGATGGTTCCTGCACCAGCACAAGGAACTGTAATGATATCGGCCCTTAAAAGTAATACCGATATTGTAAATTGCTGTAAGGAATTAAACGATAAAGAAACTGAGATCTGTACTACCATTGAACGTGAATTTATGCTTGCACTGGATGAAGATCATACTGCTCCTATTGGTGCGCTGGCAACAGTTAAAGAAGAAGAACTAAAATTTAGAGGCACCATATTTAGTCCTGACGGAACAAGTAAAATTGAATTCTCAAAAGAAGTTCCTATAAATCACACAACTGATATTGCTCAATTTGCTGCTAAATTGTTATTAGATAGAGGAGCCAAAAAAATTCTTAGAATAAAAGGTAGTGTAAATAAAGAAATTCAAATTTTTTCTACAAAAAACTTATCTATTTCACAAAAAAGTATTTTACTTCCTGCTATTGGAATATCAATGAGTGATTTTATTACAATTCAATATAATCGTTTAAAACCAGCTATAGTAAAAAAAACTATTGAAAATGTTGTTTTTACAAATAAAAATGCTGTCGATTCGATTCTAAATAGCTTTTCCTCAACAGAATTAGATTTTACAAATATTTATTGTGTTGGTAGAAGAAATAAAAGATTTATTGAAAAGAATATTGGTAAAGTTGCTCATGTAGAAAACTCAGAAAAAAAATTAACTGATTTTTTATTAAAAAATCTAAAAAATAAAGAAGTTACTTTTTTTAGCGGTAATGAAGCTGAATCTGAACTAGTTAAGATCTTGGAAAATAATCAAGTAGATGTTGACAGAATTCAATGCTACAAAACAGTTTTTACACCTAATAAAATTGATGATAATTATAAAGCTATTCTATTTTACCATCCTTTGGAAATTAAAAGCTATTTAACTGAAAATACAACTAAAGATCAAATCGTATTTTGTATTGGCGAAACCACCGCAACTGAGGCTAAAAAATATTTTAAAAATGTTATCGCTGCTAAAATACCAACAGCTGAAAGTCTTTTAGATTCAGTAAATACTTATTATAAAGAAAACAAATAGCACAAACTATTTAATTTTTGAACTGTATTTTTTTACAAATTTATCTAACTTAGGATTGATAACTGCCCTGCAATAACCTTGATTCTTATTATTGTTATAATAGTTTTGATGATAATCTTCCGCTTCATAGTATACACCAAACGGTGTTATTTCTGTAACAATTTTATTATCATAAACTTTTTCTTTATCTAATTGTGCAATTATAATTTCAGCATCATTTTTCTGACTTTCATTATGATAAAAAATAGCCGAACGATATTGCGTACCAACATCTGCACCTTGACGGTTTAAGGTTGTAGGATCGTGCGTGTAAAAAAACACATCTAATAATTCACGATAGCTAATAATAATTGGATTAAATGATATTTGAATTGCCTCTGCATGACCAGTTGTACCGTTACAAACTTCTTTATAACTAGGGTTTTTTACGCTGCCTCCAGTATATCCAGGCTTTACAGATTCCACACCTTTCAATTGTTGAAAGATAGCTTCTGTACACCAAAAACAACCATTACCAAAAGTAGCTACTGACAAATTATTATTCATTTCCTCTTTATTAGTTTGTGCAAACAAATTAAGTGATAAAAAAATTAAAATAATTGTAAAACTATTTTTATTCTTCATATTCTCATTTTTCTTCCTATGACGAAATATTTTCACCCTCTTTACATTAATTATAGTTATATTCTTGGAATTAATTTTTGAGGAAATTGCACCAAACTTTCTGCTCCATTTTCACTTACGCTGGCAACACCAAAAAAATAGTTATCTATTACAATATTTTCCAAAGTAAAATTTGTTTGTCTACCAATAAATTTACTCTTTTCCCATTGTGATGAAGTTGTATTTCGCCAATAAATTTTGTATCCTAACAAATTATCATCATTTACAGTATCCCATTTCAATGTGGTAGAAGGTTTAACCGCACCCCCAATCATAACATTATGTGGTGCTTGTGGTGCCGAGGCTAATGAAGCTAAGGTTAATGCGTTAACCGCTGTTAGTTTTGCAGCATAATTAAAATCTACACCTTCAATTACATCACCAAATTTAATACCATTTTCAACTCTAACATCTTGATGTTGTCTATTATAATTTTCATGAGTTTCCATAATCCTTACTCCTGTGAAGCCTGCATCATTAAATGGTTTATGATGCCCTCCTCTGCCAAAACGATCTAAACGATAAATCATAATTGCGTCTAAATTAGTCATATATTCATCGGTTAATCTATCAATATAACGTGCCAACTGACGAGACGGACCATCGACTTCACCTCCATAATATCTCATCGCATTTTTCTGTTTATCTGTCATACTCATCGAAATAGCTTCCGAAAAAACCCTAAATGTACTATTGTCAATTACACCGTCAATACCATGAATATTACCAATCATATCATTATTGATAACTCCAATAATTTCCCAACCTTTTTCTTTAGCAACTTGAGCCATATATTGCCCTCCGTAAAGACCTTGTTCTTCTCCAGAAAGACCGGTGTAAATAATAGAAATAGGGAATTTATACTTGCTTAAAACTCTTGCCGCTTCAATGGTACCTGCCATACCTGATGCATTATCATTTGCGCCTGGAGAATCTGATGTAAAATTATTTGGATCTGTTACTCTTGAATCTATATCACCCGACATAATCACATATCTATTTGGGTATTTGGTTCCTTTTTGGATTGCTAAAACATTAACAACCCAAGTATCTTTTATAATTCTTCTATTATCATTTTTAACCAAATTTCTTTGAAATTGAACGTCTAAACAATTATTACAATCCTTTGAAATTATTTCAAATTCTGATTTTATCCATCTTCTAGCTGCTCCAATTCCACGAGTTTTTGATATCGTATCTGATAAGGTATGACGTGTACCAAAACTTACCAGTTTAAGAATATCTTGTTCTATTCTTTTTGCTGATGGTGCTTCTGATATATCATTCAGTTTTATCGAAATTTCTGATTGAGAAAATGATTGAAAATTCAAAAATATTATAAAAAATATGATTAAAGTAATTTTCATAACTTTATGTTTATCAATTCATTAATAACATTTTCTAACATTTCTTCTGTAAAATCTAAATGAGTTACCATTCTTAATTTACCTTCACCCATTGAGCTAATTAAAATATTCTTTTCTTTTAAAGCATTTACAAAGTCTGATTCATTTACTTCATCATTCACATAAAAAATAAGAATATTAGTTTCAACAGGTTCCACTTTTTTTATGAAATCCAAATTATTTAAAGCTTTCCCTAATTTCTTTGCTCTTTCATGATCTTCAGCTAATCTATCAATATGATGGTCTAATGCATAAATTCCAGCAGCAGCCAAATAACCAACCTGACGCATGGCTCCTCCATATAATTTTCTAATTCTGACAGCCTTTTTTATTTGCTCCTTTGTACCTAATAAAACCGACCCAATTGGAGCTCCTAAGCCTTTAGATAAACAAATCGAAATAGTATCAAATAAATTACCATATTGCTTAGCGGTTTCATTCTTAGCTACTAACGCATTAAATAATCTGGCTCCATCAAGGTGATAAGCAAGATTATTTTCATCGCATACTCTTCTAATTTTTTGTAACTCTTCAAAATCCCAACAAGCACCTCCACCCTTGTTGGTTGTATTTTCGACTGCCACCAAACTTGTTATGGGTATATGATAATTTTCGGGGTCATTTATTGCCAGCTTTACTTGTTCTACTGTAAACATACCTCGATTACCATCTAGCAAACTACAAGAAATTCCAGAATTAAAAGCAGCTCCCCCTCCTTCAAAATTAAATACATGTGCCCATTTATCGCAAATCATTTGTTCTGCTGGTTGGGTGTGTATTTTAATTGCAGCTTGGTTTGCCATGGTTCCAGATGGGAAATACAAAGAAGCCTCTTTACCAAACATATCTGCCATTTTTTCTTGTAATTCAATTACTGTTGGGTCGGCTTTAAAAACATCATCACCAACTTTAGCAGCCATCATTGCTTCTAACATTCCTTTTGTTGGTCTTGTTATTGTATCACTAATTAAATTTATTTCCATTTATGTTTTATTAATTTATTAATCTTTAAATCTATTCACCAATCTACTTAAAAAACTAAAACTACTTTCCAATTCAAATTTAAATGTATCTCCTGTTTTTTTTTGAGCAAGTTGATTAATTGCAATATCGGTCAACTGCAAAATACGTGGGTAACCTCCTGTTGTTGGGCAATCTCTCATTAATATAATTAATTTTCCAGAAGGTGTTAATTGAACAGTACCCGGTATTACGGATGATGTTATAATTTCGCTTTTCTCAATTTTTAAATAATCATTTTTCAACTGATATCCCATCCTGTTGTTTAAATTGTCAATTTCAAACTTTTTAGAAAAGAGAATTTCTCTTTGTTTTTTTGATAATCTTGAAAACTCAGGCCCTTTTGTAACTTCTAATTTATTCGTATTAAAATGATAATTCTTTACTTTGATCTTTGAAGATGTAATTTCAAATTCTGAATTATAATTAGCAATTTCCAATCTATCTCCTTTTTCTACAAAATGCTTTGAAGTAATTCCTTTAAAATAAGAATAACTGTTTAATTTTTTTTCTGTTTTAAATCCATCTTTAACACTTAGATAAGCTCTTGATCCTAAAACTAATTTTCCAAAGCTTAAAACATCGCTTATTTTTACTTCATAAACAAAATTTAATTCGATAGGTTTCCCATTTAATTCTGGTGATAAATTAGCTCCTGTAATAACTATACAAGTATTATCTTCAAACATTATTTTTGGCCCCTTAAATGCCATTTCCATCACTGGTAAACCCTCATCATTATTCAGTAATTTATTGGCTAAAATTGCACTAAATTTATCCATTGCACCTGAAATTGGAACTCCATAAGAGCGGAATCCTTTTCGACCTAAATCTTGAATAGTAGTTTGTAATCCAGCAGCTAAAATGAGTATATAATTATCCATATACTTCGCTTTTGATTACATACGTTCCTTCATTTACTTGTTTTTTAATTTCAGTATATATATTTTTATCAATAGAAATAAATTGAATTTTATCTCCTGCGCTAGCAAAACAAGGTTCTTTTAGATTTACATCAAAAATATTAATAGGTGAATTACCAATGATGTTCCAGCCTCCCGGACTTTCTCTTGGATAAATACCAGTCTGATTTCCTGCAATTCCAATAGAACCTTTGTTAATTTTTTTGCGAGGTTTAGGTCTTCTATTAAAATGAATTTTCTCTGATAATCCTCCCAAATATAAAAAACCAGGTAAAAAACCAATGAAATAAACATCGTAGATTACCTCACTATGGATCTGAATTATTTTTTGTTTCGATATTTTTTTTACTTGAGAAATTTCTTCTAGATCAATTCCATATTCATCATCATAACAAACAGGAATTTGCCATAATTTTGAAGCAAACTTCAACTTTTTTTTATCTATATTCTTATAATTTTCCTTAATTTTTTTGACAGCAGCTGTATATTTTATCTTACTTGAGTCAATAAAAATTGTTAATGAATTATAAGTAGGAACTGAATCTATAATTAAGCCTTTCAATTTAGACTGTAAAACATTTCTAAACAAAATAATATCTTTTAAAATATCATCATCAATTTT
>DAOVTF010000081.1 GCA_030633225.1 Flavobacteriaceae bacterium | reverse complement strand
CTTTAACACCATCACCATAATCATTTGCAAAATTTGAAATTACTTGAAATCCAACTGTAGTTAAAATAGCTAAAATTAAGATCAAAGGATTAAAATAGCCATTTGATAAAGCTAAAAATGTTCCAACAATAATACCTGAAAATGATAAAGGTAAAGTACGCAATCGTGCAGCTTTAAGCCATGATTTAAATGATGTCAAAATAAATGTAAATTGAAATTTTATTTAACTCTGCCTCTAATCCATTCTTCGCCACTAAGATCTAATGCTTCTTGAATGTTTACCGGCATACCATAAGACTTGGCAATAATAAAACAATCTGCAAAACCTAATCTTTTTAAATCTTCTCGTAACATAATTACCTCTTTATATGTAGTAAATTTACCAACTGCAAATTTATTAAATCCATTGTCTTCAAATGCGTCCATTTGCGAAATATCATCAGAAATTAAATTAGAGCTAAAGTTTGAATAGGCTCCAATCTGAACACTGTAAACAATACTCATATCTGTAGTAGATGTCTTAAGCGAATCTAATAAAACTACTTGCTTGGCTTTTCTTTGCATTTTATGCAAAGAATCTGTATCAATTAAACTCAAGTTATTCTTAATTAAATACTCGTTTTTATATTGTTTTGATTTTGGTAAAAACGACCATAAAAATAGAATCAATAATAATAAGCCAAAAACACCTAAAAAAATTCTATGCTTTTTAAGCAAAGAATTATTTTCTTCTTCATCTTTCAAAGCAGTTGATAAGGTTTTGATTGTATCATTTGCTTTATCAATCTCTTCGTAGATGTTAACTAAATTTTTATCTCTTAAAAAAGGCATCTCTTTCTTTTAATAATTTATAAATCATTTGCATTAGCTATTAATTCTGCAATATCTAGCACACTTATTTCTGATTCTTTTTCTTTGTTTTTAACACCATCTGTCATCATCGTATTACAAAAAGGACATCCAGTTGCAATTATATTTGGATTAACTTCTAAAGCATCTTCCGTACGCTCTACAAAAATTTCTTTGTCACCTTTTTCTGCATCTTTAAACATTTGAGCTCCACCAGCACCACAACATAAACCGTTAGATTTACATCGTTTCATTTCAACTAATTCTGCTTCCAATTTTTTTATTAAATCTCTAGGCGCTTCATATATATCATTTGCTCTACCTAAATAACAGGGATCGTGAAAAGTAATTTTTTGACCTTTATAAACACCTCCTTCAATGGTTAATTTCTCTTCTTTAAGTAACGTATTTATTAATTCCGTATGATGCATTACTTCATATACACCACCCAATTCAGGGTACTCATTTTTTATTGTATTAAAACAATGCGGACAAGCTGTTACTATTTTTTTTATCTCATAAGCATTTAATACTTCAATATTTGTCATTGCCTGCATTTGAAATAAAAACTCATTTCCAGCCCTTTTAGCAGGATCACCACTACAACTTTCTTCAGTCCCTAAAACGGCATAATCAACATTGGCTTTATTCAAAATTTTGATAAATGCCTTTGTTATCTTTTTTGCTCTGTCATCAAAACTTCCTGCACAACCAACCCAAAATAAAACTTCTGGAGTTTTACCTTCTTCCATCATTTCGGCCATTGTTGGTACTTTCATAATATAACTATTTTTAAATTAATAATTAAAAGACTGTTCAATTTTATCTTTTAAAGCTTTAATTATAACTTATTCATCTTTCCAATTTAATCTATCCATCTGATTATATTGCCAAGGAGCTCCGTTGTTTTCAATATTGGTCATCATCATATTTAATTCTTGCGGAGCAGATGATTGTTCCATAACCAAATATCTACGCAAATCAACTATAATAGATAATGGATCAATATTTACGGGACATTCTGTAACACAAGCATTACAGCTTGTACATGCCCAAATTTCTTCATTTGAAATTGTATCTAAAAGAGATTTACCATCTGGTTTTTCTTTAAAATTCTCTAAACCATCTTTATCAATCAATCTTCCTACTTCTTCAGCTCTATCTCTGGTTTTCATCATTATCGCTCTAGGTGAAAGTTCTTTGCCTGTTTGATTTGCAGGGCAAACGGAAGTACACCTACCACATTCTGTACAAGTATAAGCATTCATTAATTGCACCCATGACAAATCTGTTATATCGCTTGCACCAAACTTTTCAGGTGTAACTTCTATATCCGACTCCGCAGGAGCGGCATAAGGATCTGCGCTTGGATCTAACATCATTTTTACCTCATCTGTTACAGATTGCAAATTGTTAAATTTTCCTTGTGGTTCTAGATTAGCATAATATGTATTTGGAAATGCCAATAATATATGCAGATGTTTTGAATAATATAAATAATTTAAAAAAATAAAAATTCCAATAATATGTACCCACCAAGCAGCTCTTTCAATAAAAATTAATGTTCCTTCATTTTGTGGCAACCAATTAGAAATATAACTACTTATAGGAAAACTTCCTGCATTAACATAATGATCCGCTCCCAATTGTTGTAAGCTAAAATCAGCTGCATTCATAATTAAAAACAGACTCATTAAAACCATTTCAAAATATAAAATATTCAATGCGTCGTTTTTAGGCCAAGTAGTCATTTCTTTATTCCAAAATCTTGGAATTTTTAATATCATTCTTCTTATCCAAAAAATAATAACCGAAACTAAAACTAAAAATGCTAATATTTCAAATGAACCTATTAAAAAGCTATATAACCCTCCTGCAAAAGAAAATGCTCTATGGGTACCAAATAAACCATCAATTATAATTTCTAAAACCTCAATATTGATAATTATAAATCCGACATAAACTATAATATGGAGAATTCCTGCAACCGGACGGCTAACCATTTTTGATTGACCCAAAGCTATGCTAATCATATTCTTCCATCTTTCAGATGAACGATCGCTTCTATCTATATCTCTACCTAATTTTATGTTTCTGATTAATCTTTTTATATTACGTGTAAAAAAACCAACCCCAACAATAAGTAGTATTGCAAAAAGAATATTTGAAATGTAAGACATGTAATATTATATCTATAAATTATGCTTTAAAATTAAACTTTTTAAGTCAAATTGTTAATGTAAATCTAAAAAAATCTTGAAAATGAATGATTATATATTTATTAGAAGTTGTTAACTATTCATCATTAGTTTCTTCTTGGTAAGGTTTTGCCTTTTTTCCAAATACTGATAGGTGAACAAATCTATTTGGATTCATTTTTACTTCTTTAAGTAATTCTTCTAATTCTTTTGATGCCTTTTCTAAATTGTCATATAATTTATCATCTTTTAACAACTTACCAATAGTTCCCTGGCCATTGTCAATGCTATCCAAAATTTTATTAAACCCTTCTAAAGTCTTCTGTAGTTTAACTATCGTTTCTCCTAAATTTGCTTTTTCTAACGAATCTGAAAGTTGGGAAAAGTTTTGCATAGCAACATTCGCATTGCTTAAAATACTATCAATTTTAATATTGTTGTTCTCTAAAATATTATCAGCATTTTTAGCTACATTATTAAATTTATCAAGTGTTAAACTTAAATTATGCAATGAAGTTTTTAAGTTTTTCTGATTTTCAACATCTAAAACACTATTAAGGTTGGTCATTACCGTATCGGTATTAACAATAAAGCTCTCTACCTTTGCTTGTAATGGTCCTATTTGCTCATTTATCATTCCTAAAATTCCAGAATCAATTTCACCTTTTAGAGTATCGCCACTAACGGCTAGTTCTGAATCATCATACTCAATGTTTATTTTTAATGATTTACCACTTATAAAGTCAGGGCTATAAATTTGAGCAATACTATTTTTCGAAAATTTAATATCATTAGTTAAATTAATGGTAGCAATTAAAACACCTTCTTTTGCAGGATGAAATGAAATTTTAGAAACTTTACCTACTATTAAACCATTAATTGTTACTGGGCTTGATTGTATTAATCCCTGAACATTGGCATACTCGACATAAAAATCTCTTGTTTTATCATATAATTTTCTGTCTTTTAAAAAATTAAATCCCCAAATAGAAAGAGCTATAATTAATATAACTGCAATTCCGGTTTTTAGTTCTCTAGATATTTTCAAAATAAAACAATTTTGTTAAGCAATAATACTAATTATTTTGTGAAGATTTTAATAAATCAGAAACTGATATTTTTTCATCACCTTTAAATGCAACTATAAATGCTGATTTATAACCTGTTTGTTTAGCTGCTTTTTGCACATCTAATATTTCATCATAATTTGATGAGTTGCCATAATAATATTTATAGTGTTTTCCTGCCTTAATTCTTTCAACTCCCTTTAAACCTTTAAAATTGTATGATTTTAATTCCAGTTTTTTTGAACCTGATGCTATCTGGACTTTAAAATCAACTCCTGTATAAATTCTATCTTTAGATTCTACCACTATTGGTTTAGGTTTTACTTCAACAACAGTGTTTTCATCAAGATGCTTTTTATAATCAATAATTGCATCATAAATTGCATTTGCCACTTTTTCCTGACCATTTACTGAATTTAAATATGCTCCTTCATTTTTATTAGTAATAAAACCAGTTTCAATCAATACACTTGGCATATAGGTTTGATGAAGCACCACAAAACCAGCTTGTTTAACTCCCCTATCAGTTCGTTTTAAATCATTTGCAAAATTAGATTGAATACTACTCGCCAATAACAAACTCTCATCTAAAAATTCCTCTTGCATCAAAGTCAATCCAATTACTGCTTCTGGTGAATTTGGATCAAATCCCTCATACTTTTCTTGATAATTATCTTCTAAAAATATTACAGAGTTTTCTTGTTTAGCTACTTCAAAGTTTTGTTTGTTTGCATGCAATCCCAAAACAAAGGTTTCAGAACCTGCAGCTTGCGTATTATGGGCATTGCAATGTATTGAGATAAATAAATTTGCATTAGCTTGATTTGCAATTTTTCCTCTTTCTTTTAGCTCAACAAAAACATCTTTATCACGAGTATAAACTACCTTTATATTATCATTGCTTTTTAATTTTTTACCAACTAACAGTACTATTTTTAATGCAATATCTTTTTCAAAATACTTTTTATGATTTTTACCAGGGTCTTTACCTCCATGGCCCGCATCTAATACTACTATAAAGTTATCTTGAGCTTTTGCATTAAAATTTATAGTGATGGCAAAAATTAAACTCAACGCAAAAGTAATTTGCTTTAAACTAATAGGTTTTATTTTTGATGTTTTCATTATTAATTTACGTCTGGTTTTTCTTATTTTAAAATCTATACCACTTAAAAAATATATGTAAGTTTGTATCTTTAAAAATAAGGTGATTTTTTTTACAAAAATACTATTTATAGCATTGTATACAAATTTAAGATACATAGTTTTCACTTTCTTATTTTTTTATTTTGGAATTAACCTGAGTTTTGCTCAAGTTGATCAAAATGAAAACAATAAAAGCATTACTGATAAAAATTCACAGAATAATAAGTCAAAAAAAAATAGTGAATTAAACCTTTCAAGACAAGATACTACCAAAATTGATAGCCTTAAAGTAACAAAAGAATTTTTAGAAGATAATATCATCCATAATGCTAAAGATTATCAAACAAATGATTTTATTAATCAAAGAACTGAATTATATAATGAAGCAGAGTTATACTATCAAGATATTGAATTAAAAGCTGGTAAAATTATAATTGATTATAAAAATAGTCTAGCTTATGCTTTTGGTATTTTTGATTCACTAGGTGAATATATTCAAAAACCTGAATTTCAACAAGGGAATCAACATTCAGTTCAAGATTCTCTAATCTATAATTTCAGAAATGAAAAAGCTATTATCTATCATTCTAAAACAGAACAACAAGGAATTATCATAACTGGTGATATGACCAAAAAAGAAAATGATAGTACATTTTATATCAATAAAGCCAAGTTTACGACTTCGCAAAAAGAAAAACCCGATTATTATATACAAACTTCTAATATAAAAGTAGTACCAAATAGTAAAATTGTAGGAGGTCTAAGCAACTTGGTAATTGCCGATGTTCCAACACCACTCTTCTTACCCTTCTTTTATGCCCCAATTACTAAGGGAAGAGCCTCAGGTATTCTAATTCCTACTTGGGGTGAGAATAAAAATCAAGGTTATTTTCTTCAAAATGGTGGATACTATTTTGCAATAAACGACTATGTTGACCTGGCTGTTTTAGGAGATATTTACACAAATGGAAGTTGGGGTGTACGAACTGAATCTAGCTATAATTTAAGATACAGGTTTACAGGGAATTTTAGTTTTCGGTATGAAAACTTAATCAATAGCGAAAGAGGTTTTCCCGATTACAGTAAATCTACAAACTTTTTTATTAGATGGAATCATAGTCAATCTACTCAGGCAAATCCTAGTTCGAGATTTTCGGCATCAGTGAATTTCGGTAGTAGCAACTTTTTTACACAATCATTAAATGAATCAAGTTCACCATTTTATTTAGTTAATACATTTAGTTCGTCTATTTCATACTTTAAAAAATTCGAAGGCACACCATTTAATTTAAATGCTTCTTTAACCCATACTCAAAATACTCAAACCGAGCAAATTGATATGAATTTGCCTTCATTAAATTTTAACATGGATAGAATTTATCCATTTGCACCAAAATCTGGTGCAAAAAAGAATCCAATTCAAAACTTAGGAGTAACATATAGCATGGGTGCGCAAAATAGAGTTTCAACCACAGATGATGAATTTGGTAAATCTGAAATGTTTAAAAACGCTCAAACCGGAATTAAGCACGATGTTTCTATGGGAACAAATATGAAATTTTTAAAGTTTATTACAATTTCTCCCAATGCAAATTATAGAGATGTTTGGTATTTTAAAACTATTGAAAAGGATTGGAATGATGTTGAAAATGATGTTGTTACAGATACAATTAATGGATTTGATTCTTTTAGAGAATGGGGTGCAAATGTTTCTGCATCAACTACATTCTATGGGAACTTTAATTTTAAGAAAGGAAAACTACAAGCAATCAGGCATGTAGTTAGACCATCTATTTCTTACAATTATAGACCAAGTTTTGATCAATATTATGATGAATATCAGGCAAGTTTAGATCCAAGAGACATTAGAGAATATACTAGATTTCAAAACGGAATTTATGGTAGTCCTTCTTTAGGATTAAATAATAGTATTGGCCTTTCTTTAAATAATACCTTGGAAGCAAAGGTAATGTCTGATAAAGAAGAAAGTGAACAAGCAAAAAAAATTCAACTTTTGAATAATTTAAATTTTTCGACAAATTATAATATGGCAGCAGACTCTTTAAAATGGAGTCCTGTTCGTATGACTGCCGGAACAGTTTTATTAAATAATAAATTGAATATAAATTTAAATGCAACAATGGATCCATATGCAATTACTGCAAATGGGACTAAAATTGATAAATTCAATATTAATAATGGAGGAAGTTTATTCCGTTTAACAAATGCTGGTTTATCAGCAAATTATTCTATTAGTAGTAAAGAAATTGGAAAAAACAAACAACAAACAAGCAGTTCAAATAGAGCAAATACGCAAAGCGCTACTTCAGATAATTTGTTTGGTGGAAGCATAACAAACAATCGTCAAAATGTAAATACAAAAGAAGAAGTTAAAGAAACCAAACTCTATAATACACAAATGCCATGGGATTTGAGACTTAGGTATTCTTTGAATTATACAAATTCTAGAGGAGAAAATATGATTTCAGCAAATTCTGTTCAAGTTTCGGGTAATTTAGAGTTTTCGCCTAAATGGAGAGTTGGAGTTTCATCTGGTTATGATTTTGAAAATAAAGGAATTACCTATACACAATTGAGATTTGAACGAGATCTTGATAGTTGGCGATTTAGTTT
>DAOVTF010000250.1 GCA_030633225.1 Flavobacteriaceae bacterium | reverse complement strand
GTCATTGGTGTTGGTGTAAATCCCTGAACCTGTTCTAATTGGAAACCCATATCTTTGGTTTCAGCTGCAAGATTTGCCATATCTTCTAATTCACAGGCCGGGTGGCTGGAAATAAAATACGGTATTAATTGAAGATTTAGTTTTTTCTTGATATTGATCTTATCAAAAGTGTTTTTAAACTTGTGAAAATATTTAAACGAAGGTTTTCTCATCAATTTTAAAACCGGATCTGATGTGTGTTCAGGAGCAACTTTAAGTCGGCCTGACACATGTTTGGTCATTACTTCTTCTGTATATTCTTCCAGTTCTTTCACATCGGCATTTTTGTTAAATTCCGGAACCAACATATCATAACGAATTCCGCTACCTATAAATGATTTTTTAATCTTTGGATGCTTATCTACTGCTTGGTAAATTTCGGTCAATGGTTTATGCGAAGTATCTAAATTATAACAAATTACAGGGTCAATACACGATGGAGCAACACATTTATCACAAATAGATTGGATTTTACCTTTCATCTGATACATATTGGCCGAAGGACCACCAATGTCAGATAAATACCCCTTAAAATCTGACATTTTAGTTACCTCATCTACTTCTTTTAAAATAGATTCCTTACTTCTACTTGCAATAAATTTTCCTTGATGAGCAGAAATAGTACAAAAACTACAACCACCAAAACAGCCTCTATGAATATTGATGGAAAACTTTATCATTTCATAAGCTGGAATCGGACCTCTTTTATTATATTTTGGGTGCGGTAAACGTGTAAAAGGCAAATCGTAAGATGCATCAATTTCGCTTTCCGTCATTGTTGGAAAAACTGGATTTATAACTAAAGTTTGTCCTTTTACTTTTTGTAATATTCTACGACCATAAATTTTGTTAGACTCTTGTTCAATTACCTTAAAATTAGCTGCAAAAGTTTTTTTGTCTTTTAAACAAGATTCATGCGAACTGATTTCAACATCTTCTATATTACTATTCTTTTGAAGGTCATCATTAGCCTTTAATAAATAAGCTGTTTGTTTAATGGTTTTTATACTTTCAAACGAGACTCCTTTTTGAAGTAAGGTAATCAATTCTCGCAAGGGTTGTTCACCCATACCATAAACCAGCAAATCAGCCTTTGAATCGGTTAAAATATTAGGTTTTAAAGTATCGCTCCAATAATCATAATGTGTAACTCTACGTAAAGAAGCTTCAATCCCACCAATAACAACTGGAACTTCTGGGAACTTTTCTTTTAATATTTTGGAATAAACCGTAGTTGCATAATCTGGTCTAAAACCTTTATCCCCATTAGGTGTATAGGCATCTTTATCTCGTTTTCGTTTACTAGCCGTATAATTACTTACCATAGAATCCATTTCACCTGCAGTAACAGCAAAAAATAAATTTGGTTTACCTAATTTTTCAAAATCCTGTAAATTATCATGAACACTAGGTTGTGGAACAATGGCAACCTTTAAACCATAACTTTCTAAAATTCTACCAATAACAGCAGGACCAAATGCTGCATGATCAACATAGGCATCACCACTAAAAATGATAACATCCAGACTATCCCAGCCTCTAATTTTTACTTCTTTATTAGTTGTTGGAAGCCAGTCAGAAAGTTGGTGTTCTTGTTGCATAAAGCAAAGGTAAGTCTTATTAGTGAAACTCATTTTTCAGAAGTTTAAAATAAACTCGAAAATGTAAGTTGAATCCGCCTTGCCGGCGTGGCAGGCTAATCCCACTGGCTGAACTGTTCCGATACTTATTGGAAATATTTCAATAGTAATTACACAGATTTACACAAAGGAAACACGGAGATTCACAAAGAAATTATTAGAAATTCAAATTAACCTATTTCCATACTCAAAATTAGCAGGAAGTCCACCGGTATGCCAAAAAAGAATATTACTTCCTTTTTTAATTTTTGATTTTCTCAAATAATCCAACATTCCATAAAAAGCTCTTCCGGTATAAACCGGGTCGAGTAAAATACCCTCTGATCTTGCTAAATTTATTATGGAGTTTTTTTCACTCTTAGTAAGTTTACCATAACCTGATTTATCAAAATCTCTATTGAGCGGTATATCTTTAAGTGTATATTCTTTATTAAGGTTAAAATACTTTTTACTTTGATTAATCAGATCAAAAACTATATTTTCTAAATATCCTTCAGTTTCTGCTTTATCAATATTTATAGGAATTAGATTGGTATTTACTCCAAATAGATCCAAACCAATCATCATACCGGCCTGAGTTGCGCCTGAACTGGAAGCGAAAAAGATATAATCAATTTTCAAGTTTTGTTCAATGAATTGTTGTTTTAATTCCTTTATCGCGCTTATATAACCTAGTGTTCCAAGCAAATTAGATCCTCCGTAAGGAATAACAGAAACATTTTTATTCTCCAATTCTAAACGTTTTTTCAAACTTTCAATATCTTCACCTTTTCGATTCTCTCCGGTAAAGTGAATTTTTGCACCTATTAAATTAGACAGCAATAAATTACCATTATATTTTTTTGGCTTGTCGCCACCAAGAAGCAAATGACACTCCAATCCTGCAATAGCGCAGGCAGCTGCAGTTTGGCGACAATGATTGGATTGTTGTGCTCCAGCTGTGATAACTGAATCACAATTATCATCTAAGGCTTTTTGAATGAGATACTCGAGTTTTCTTGTTTTATTACCACCAGAAGCGAGACCGGTTTGATCATCTCTTTTTATAAAAAGACTAAAACCAGGAAACTGTTTAGATAGATTATTTAATGGGTGCAATGGTGTTGGAAAAAAACCAAGATTGAATTTATGATTGAGGTTCATTTATTAGTAGTTATCTCAAACAAAGATATTCATTTATCCTTTATTTCAGTTCCCATTCTTTTTACAATTCAACTTTACTTTAAATTTAATTTTCATTAGTTTTACCTTATGAAAGGTATTAAGTTTCGCTTCAGTATCCTATTGATCTTTTTATTTATGGTAAAATACAGTAATGCACAAGATTTGCAAACTTCAAATGAAAATAGAATTGTTTTTATGGGTAATTCCATTACCGAAAACTGGAAACATTTAGATTCAGATTTTTTCTCTAACAAAAACTATATAAATAAAGGAATTAGCGGTCAAACTACACCACAAATTTTAAATCGATTTAAAAAGGATGTCGTTGATTTAAAACCTACTCTTGTTATTATTTTGGCAGGCATTAATGATATTGCCCAGAATACAGGTCCGATTACGATCAAAGAAATTAGTGAAAATATTTTTTCTATGGTAGAACAGGCAAAAGCTAAGGATATTAAAGTGATACTTTCTTCTGTTTTACCTGCTTTTGATTTTCCTTGGAGATCAGGACTTGATCCTGCCAATAAAATTATTGCTTTAAATGATATTCTTAAAGAATATGCTCTTGAGAATGGAATTGTCTATTTAGATTATTATTCTGCTATGGTTGATAAACAAATTGGTTTAAAAGATGATTACACTTACGATGGCGTACACCCAAATAAAGCAGGGTATCAAGTAATGGGGCCTTTGGCTGAAGAGGCAATTGCAAAAACTCTTCTATAATCTAAAGTTTTATTAGAACAATTCTTTTTCAGAATTTTCTTTAATGTCATCATAAAATTTGG
>DAOVTF010000090.1 GCA_030633225.1 Flavobacteriaceae bacterium | reverse complement strand
TTACTGCACCTTTTTCAGGAATTGTTGATGAAATTTATCCTAAAAAAGGAGAATTAACAAATCCTCAGCTTCCGGTTATCAGATTAGTAAATTTAGACAAAGTATATATTGAAGCCGATGTTACCGAAACGTATTTACCATATATAAAAGTGGGTAATGAAGCTTTAGTTTTATTTCCTTCTATCAATAAAGAAATAAATTCTAAAATTGATCTTATAGGAAATGTAATTAACCCAAATAACAGAAGTTTTAAAACAAAAATAAATATCTCAAATAATGACAACTCTCTTAAACCAAATTTATTAGCCGATATAAAGATCGTTGATTTTGAAGAAAATGGTATAATAATACCGTCTTCATTGATTCAAAAAAATAAACAAGGTGATAATTTTGTTTATACGGTAAGTAATAAAAACTCAGAGTATATTGTTTCAAAAAAGATTGTTGAAATTAGAGAAGAATATAATGAAAATTCACTAATTAAAAGTGGGCTACATATTAATGACACTTTAATTAAAAAGGGGGCTAGAATTGTTAAAGATGGTGAATTGGTTAAGATAAACAACTAATTTTTGTGATATAATTAGAAGAAATACAAAATGAATAAAATACTTAAAGAGTTTAAGCTATCAAGTTGGGCCATTAAAAATAAAATGACTGTATTTGTATTATTGGTCATGATATTTCTTACCGGAATTTTTTCATATCAAAGTATGCCCCGAGAAGCTTTTCCGGAAATAGTTGTTCCTCAAATATTTGTTTCAACTGCCTACCCAGGAAATTCGGCAATTGATATTGAAAAACTAATTACTCGTCCGTTAGAAAAAGAAATAAATGGTATTTCTGGTGTAGATGAAATAGTTTCAACCTCTATCGAGGGATTTTCTTCTATTGAAGTTAAATTTGATTTTGATATTACGCCAACCGAAGCTTTGAGAAAAGTTAAAGATAAGGTTGATGCAGCTCTATCTGATAAGGATTTTCCAAAAGATCTACCTGCTGAGCCAACTGTTCAAGAAATGAATTTTGCTGAATTAATGCCAATTATGAATATTAATTTATCAGGTGATTTCTCAATGGATCAACTCAAATTATTTGGCGAATATTTAGAAGATGAAATTGAAAAAGTGCCGGAAATATCAAAAGTTGATATTCGAGGAATTCAAGATAAAGAAATGGAAATTAGTATAGATCTGTACAAAATGGAAGTTTCAAAAATTAGTTTTAATGATATTGAACAGGCAATTAAAAATGAAAATGTAACAATTTCAGGTGGTGATTTGCTTGAAAGTGGTATTAGAAGAAATGTAAGAATTATTGGTGAGTTTGAATCTGCGAAAGAAATTGAAAACATTATTATAAAACAAGAAAATCAAGATATTGTTTACTTAAGAGATATTGCTAATGTAAGTTTTAAGGAACAAGAAAAAACAAGCTATGCTCGTGAGTTTTCTCAAACCGTGGCGATGTTAGATGTAACCAAAAGAGGGGGTGAAAATTTGATAAATGCTTCTGAACAAATTGATATTATTATTGCCGATGCCAAAAAGAATGTTTTTCCTTCAAATTTAAATATCTCAAAAACTAATGACATGACCAATGATACCAAAACAATGGTAGCTGATCTTGAAAATAGTATTATTCTTGGTGTAATTTTGGTTGTAATCGTTTTACTTTTCTTTTTAGGAATCAGAAATGCATTATTTGTTGGTATAGCTATTCCTCTTTCAATGTTTATATCATTCATCATTTTAAATATGATGGGAGTAACTTTAAACATGATGGTTCTATTTTCATTGGTTTTAGCTTTAGGGATGCTTGTTGATAATGGTATAGTTGTAGTTGAGAATGTTTATCGTTTATTAGATGAAGGCTATTCAAAAATAGATGCTGCTCGCTATGGAGTTGGTGAGGTTGCTATGCCAATTATTGCTTCTACAGCAACAACATTAGCAGCATTTCTTCCATTGGCATTTTGGCCGGGAATTATGGGAGAATTTATGCGTTTTTTACCTGTTACTCTTATCATAGTTTTAGGGTCATCATTATTTGTTGCTTTAGTAATAAACCCTATGCTAACTTCAGTTTACATGAAAATTAAAGAAGATGAAGTTAATTTTAAAAAGCTTTTAATTAAAAGTTCAATACTATTTGTATTAGGTGTTTTATCAATTATTGCAGGTTTAACTTTGGAGTTAAAAGGTTTAAATGCCTTGGGGTTATTCTTGATATTGACAGGGGTTCTTAGAGTTGTAAATACTAAAATTTTAACACCGGCAACCGAATGGTTTCAAAATACTTTTTTACCTCGGTTAGAAATATATTATGAAAAAGTATTGCGATTTGCTTTAAAAAATAAAAATGCATACAAATTTTTCTTTGGAACTTTTGGTTTATTGATCTTGTCTTTTTTCTTATTTGTTTCTTTTCCTCCAAAAGTTATTTTTTTCCCTGAAACTCCACCAAAACAGGTATATGTTTATATTGAATACCCAATAGGAACTGATATAGAAGTAACCAATGAACTGTCTAAAGAAATTGAACAGAAAATTCAAGACCATATTAAAAAATATGAAATTAATGGTGAGAATGTTCTGGTAACATCTGTAATTGGTCAGGTTGGTGAAGGAACTAGCGATCCTAATAGAGGTTCTCAAGGTGGTACGACACCAAATAAAGCAAGAATTACTGTGGATTTTGTAAAATTTATGGATAGAAATGGTACAAATACAGAAGATGTTTTGATGGAATTTAGAGATTTGTTGGACAATTATCCTGGAGTAAACATTACTATTGATAGACCAGAGGATGGGCCTCCTGCAGGTGCTCCAATAAATATAGAAGTTAGTGGTGATGACTATGAAGAATTAATTGCTACTGCAGAAAATATTAAACAGTTTATCAATGAAGCAAATATTTTAGGAATTGAAGACTTGAAACTCGATGTTGAACAAGGAAAACCTGAACTGCCAATAATAATTGACAGGCAAAAAGCAAGACGTTTAAATGTTTCAACAGGTCAGATTGGAAGCACAATTAGAACTTCATTATATGGTAAAGAAATCTCGACATATAAAGATGGAGAAGATGATTACCCTATTAATTTAAGATTAATGGATAAATACCGTTACAATAAAAACAGTTTAATAAATCAAAAAATTACTTTTAGAGATCAAAATTCTGGTAAAATAGTTCAAGTGCCTATTACAGCTTTTGCTCATATCGAAAAATCTTCAACATTTAGTGCTGTTAAACGAAAAGATTTAAATAGAGTAATCACTGTTTTTTCAAATGTACTTGAAAACTATAATGCAACCGAAGTTAACGATAATATTAAAAGTATCTTAAATAATTTTAATTTACCCAATGGTATTTCAGTTTCATTTACAGGTGAACAAGAAAAGCAAGCTGAAGAAATGGCCTTTTTGAGTAGTGCTTTACTTATTGCTGTATTTTTAATTTTCTTAATATTGGTTGGTCAATTCAATTCGACTTCAACTCCCATAATAATTTCATTATCTGTTTTATTAAGTTTAATCGGTGTTTTATTTGGTCTAATAGTCTTTAGAATGGAATTTGTTGTTATGATGACCATGATTGGTATTATTTCACTAGCCGGAATTGTAGTAAATAATGCTATTGTATTAATTGATTATACTAACTTAATTATTGAAAGAAAACGAAATGAATTAGGGTTAACTGATTCGCAAATGTTATCAAAAAATAGTATAATGCAAAGTATCGTTGAAGGTGGAAAAACAAGATTGCGACCGGTTTTACTTACTGCAATAACAACCGTTTTAGGTTTATTGCCATTAGCTATTGGGATAAATATTAATTTTATGACCTTATTTACTGAATTTAACCCTCAATTTTATATTGGTGGAGAAAACGTTGCATTTTGGGGCCCAATGTCATGGACCATCATATTTGGATTAACCTTTGCTACTTTTTTAACATTAATTGTTGTTCCTGTTATGTTTTATATTCAGTTTATCTTAAAACTAAGATTTACTAAAAAAGAAATTGTTGTTGTTAATTAAAACCAAAAGCCTAAGTTAAAAAGCCAGAAAGATTGATTATTGTCTGGTGTCCATGAATATTTTAATTCTATGGGGCCAATAATTGTATTTATTCCATAGCCTACAGCATATCCAGATCTTGTATCTTCAAATATCGAACCTCCGTTCCAAAGGTCAGAATCTACTCTTGCATAATTTCCTATAAAGGATATATAATTTTTCTTAAATATTTCATACCGAAAAGTTAGAGAAGATCTTAAAAACTCTGTTCCATTCAAATCTGCAATATCATAACCATAAAATGGGACAAATGTATTTATATAGTTCTCATTATACCCTCCTAAATGATAATCGTGAATTTCATTTCCGTTAGTACCAATTGTAATTCCAGCCTGTGAATTAAAATGTAGAGTTAGCTTATCAAAAAAAGTATAGGCATATCCTATGTTTCCGTATAATTGCGAAAAAGAATTAAACTCATATAAATTATTGGGAGAGAATAAAAATAAAATGTAATTGGTATCAAAATAAAAACCTCTTTTGGGGAAAAATTTTGTATCATATGAATCATATGTTGCTTTGGCAAATGCATTCAGATAATTGCTGTTATCAAAGAAATTTCTTTCCTTTTCACCATTAATAATTTCATCAGAAAATATTTTCAAAAATTTATGCTCCATCCCTACACGTAAGGCTAGTTTATTTTTAAAAGTTGTTTGAATATATAACCTGGTTGTAAAATCATTATAATTAACAGGGACTTTAAAACTAACATCATCAGTTTCTTCTTTAGTACTAGGTAATGTAACTAATGCAAGATCTTCCTCAAATTTATTATATCTTGTATGTAAGCCAAAACTCCAGTTAAATCCATTGTCTAAAAAATAATCAATATTGTACCTTAAATTATCTCCTACTACAAAATCTGCCGACAAAAAATCGTTTTTAAACAATGCATGCTTTTTAGTTAGGTTAACTAAAATACCTGTTTTGTACAAATTATCATAATGCGCACCCAGTTGTATAAAAGTAGAAACCTCATCTTCAATTAGTTTTAATTCTATATTTGTACCTCCTTGAACCGGAATTAATCTGTATTGAATATTTTTGAAATTACCTGTAGCAGATAAGGCATTTATTCCTTCTTCAAAATTTTTCTGACTAATTGATTGCCCTTCAACAAATTTTAGTTTATCAATGCAGTAATTATCTGTATAATTTTCATTTCCGTTGATTTTAATCCCTTTAATAAAAATCTTTTCATCTAATTCAAAAGTTTGTATTGTATTATGATGTTTTTCTTTTATTGTTTGCTTATTGGCTATTTTTATTAATTTATCAAAATTTTCATTAGCAACATCTTCTCCTGCTTTTATAATTTCATCTACTTTATCAAAGGTGAAATCATTATACCTTGAAATATCAGGCTTTAAATATACATCGGTTAAATCTTTTTTCTCTTTTATGTTTTCATGCATTTGAAAACTTGCTATTTGTAAAAATATTTCTGGTACTGAATTTAATTCTTTACCTTTAAGAAGCTTCCCTTGTACATCAACACCAATGATATAATCAACACCTTTTTCTTTTAATTTTTTAACTGGATAATTATTGACAATCCCTCCATCAACTAATATTCTACCATCAATATTTACAGGACTTAATAATCCAGGGAAAGAACCACTAGCTCGTATAGCTTCAGGTAAAAAACCATGATCTAAAACTACTTCTTCTCCAGTTTCTAAATCTGTCGCTATACAAAAAAAAGGTATTGGTAATTTGCTAAAATCTTCAATTCCATGAACATGTTCAGTTAATTGAGTATAAAGGTTAAAAATATTTTGACCTTTAGAAACGCCAGAAGGCAATCCAATTTTATTCTTTTCTATGGGTAGTTTTAATGCATATTTACCCGTGTTTTCTTTTTGGTAAAATGAAGAAGCATGTCTTGGTAGTTTGTCTTGGATTAAATCTGAAAAATTATGAACACGTAATATAGAGTCTAACTCATCTCCATTATAACCAGAAGCATAAAGCGCACCTATTATAGATCCCATACTTGTTCCGGCAATATAATCAACTCTAATACCAGCTTTTTCTAAAACCTTAATTACCCCAACATGAGCATATCCTTTAGCACCACCACCACTCAATACTAAACCAACTTTCACATCATTATTTGGTTTTACATCATGCTGTGCAAAACCAAAATTTGAAATAAAAATTAATAAAAAAACTATTAGGTATTTATTCATGTTGTATTTATAAAATATAAAACTACTTTGTTTCATTAAAATAATTAACTATTCTTTTTGCTTTATCTTTTCCTATTAGTAGCATTAAATCATCAAAAGTTGCATTTTTAATTCGTTTTATTGATTTATATTTTTTTAATAAACTTATAATCGTTTTTTCTCCAATTCCATCAATATTTGACAACTCGGTTTGTATTGCTCCTTTACTTCTTTTATTTCTGTGATGTGTAATTCCAAAACGATGTGCTTCATTACGCAATTGTTGAAGAATTTTTAGAGTCTCAGATTTTTTATCTAAATAAAGCGGAATTGAATCTCCCGGATAATAAATTTCTTCTAAACGTTTTGCAATTCCAACAATGGCAATTTTACCTCTAAGTCCTAAAACATCTAAGCTTTTTAACGATGATGATAACTGCCCCTTCCCTCCATCAATAACGATTAGCTGAGGCAAATCTTGCTCTTCATCTAACAATCTTTTGTATCTTCTATGAACAACTTCTTCCATAGAAGCAAAATCATCTGGTCCAATAACTGTTTTAATATTAAAATGACGATAATCCTTTTTACTGGGTTTACCATTTTTAAAAACAACGCATGCTGCTACAGGATTGGTTCCTTGAATATTTGAATTGTCAAAACACTCAATATGTCGAGGCTCTTCTTTTAATCTTAAGTCCTTTTGCATTTGCTTCATTATTCTATTGGTATGCTTATCGGGATCAATAATTTGAATTTGTTTAAACCGTTCTTGTCGATAATATTTTGCATTCCTTTCTGATAATTCTACAATTCTTTTTTTATCTCCCAATTTTGGAATTGTAATTTTTACATTCTCTCCAACTTCAACTTTAAATGGAACATATATTTCATTTGAAATAGAATTAAACCGTTGTCTTATCTCAACAATTGCCAATTCTAATAATGACTTATCTGCTTCATCTAATTTCTTTTTAATCTCGATAGTATGAGATTGTATAATTGCGCCATTAGATATTTTAAAAAAATTTACATAAGCAAAACTCTCGTCTGAAATAATTGAAAAAACATCAACATTTGAAATAGAAGGATTAACAACGGTAGATTTTGCTTGATAATTTGATAGTAATTCTATTTTCTCTTTAATTTTTTGAGCTTCTTCAAATTCAGATTTATTGGCTAAATCGATCATTAGCTCTTTAAATTTATATATGGATGTTTTAAAATTACCTTTAATAATATTTCT
>DAOVTF010000086.1 GCA_030633225.1 Flavobacteriaceae bacterium | reverse complement strand
AGCCACAATCATCACCACCACCATACCATGTGTAACCCCAGCCATAATGAGCATAGCCAAAGACATATATATAAGCTAGTAGGTAATAGGGTATAGTGGCGTACGCAGAGCTGGGTTAGCCCCAATAGCCGCCATAACCATAATAACCAAACCCTCCATAGAAATTAATACTAACATCAGTATTATAATCCCATGGTGCATATCCTTCATTGTATTGATCTTCTACATATAAAGTATCTGTTTCAGCATAACCTTCATAATTATCAATATCAGTAAATACATCATCTTCATCGATTTCATATCTACCACTTTCTCCTGAAAAGTACTCTTGGTAATAATCAGATTTTGAATCTTTTACTAAAACAACTTCTTTATTTGAATTTTGTGAACCATAAATACCATCATTATTATAAGCATCTTGAGGTGTGATACATGATGTTGTACTAAATATTATTAATAATATTAGGCTAGTAAAAGTGAGAATATATTTGTAATTTTTATCGTTTTTCATTGTACTGTATTTTTATTGTTGTAAGATAAAAAAAAGTTAGCTTTGTATCCTAATTTTAATATCTGTTAAAAATATTAACAATATTTGTGCCAAAGCTATAATACATGAGTAAAAAACTGACTAAAAGGAGTGAAGACTATTCAAAATGGTATAATGAATTAGTGATAAAAGCTGATCTTGCAGAGAATTCAGGTGTAAGAGGGATGATGGTTATTAAACCATATGGATATGCAATTTGGGAAAAAATGCAAGCTGAATTGGATAGAATGTTTAAAGAGACCGGACATGAAAATGCCTACTTTCCTTTGTTAATTCCAAAATCATATTTTAGTAAAGAAGCAAGTCATGTAGATGGTTTTGCTAAAGAATGCGCTGTGGTTACTCATTATCGCTTAAAAACATCTGAAGATGGTAAAGAAATTGTAGTTGATGAAACCGCAAAATTAGAAGAGGAATTAATTGTTCGCCCAACTTCGGAAACCATAATATGGGATTCTTATAGAAAATGGATTCAATCGTATAGAGATTTACCTTTATTGATCAACCAATGGTCAAATGTAGTACGTTGGGAAATGCGTACTCGTTTGTTTTTACGTACAGCTGAATTTTTATGGCAAGAAGGCCATACAGCACACGTAACCAAAGAAGAAGCTCTAGAAGAGGCTTTAAAAATGCAAGGCGTTTATGCTGATTTCGCTGAAAATTTTATGGCAATGCCTGTAATTAAGGGTGAGAAGACAGAAAGTGAACGATTTGCAGGAGCCTTGAGTACCTATACTATTGAAGCATTAATGCAAGATGGTAAAGCATTGCAAGCCGGAACTTCACATTTTTTAGGTCAAAATTTTGCTAAAGCATTTGATGTAAAATTCACAACTAAAGAAGGAAAACAAGAATATGTTTGGGCTACTTCATGGGGTGTTTCAACTCGTTTAATGGGCGCTTTGGTTATGACACATAGTGATGATAATGGTTTGGTTTTACCACCAAATTTGGCTCCAATTCAATTGGTTATTGTTCCTATTTACAGAAGTGATGAACAGTTGGATGCGATTAATAATAGGGTTAACGAAATGATTACTGAATTTAAAGACAAAGGTATTTCTGTAAAATATGATAATCGTACTACATATAAGCCAGGTTGGAAATTTGCAGAGTATGAATTAAAAGGTGTTCCGCTTAGAATTGCAATAGGTCCTCGAGATCTAGAGAATGGTACTGTTGAATTGGCTAGAAGAGATACTTTAACAAAAGAAATTGTTAAACAAGATAACATTGCTGATACTATTAATGATTTACTTTTAGAAATACAAGATAACTTATTTAAGAAAGCGTTAAATTTTAGAGAAGAGTCAATAACAAAAGTTAACGATTTTGATGAGTTTAAAGAAGTTCTAAATAGTAAGGGTGGTTTTGTGTTGGCCCATTGGGATGGGACTTCGGAAACAGAAGACCAAATAAAAAATTTAACCAAAGCAACCATAAGGTGTATACCATTAGATTCTGATAAAGAAGAAGGTATATGTGTTTTTAGTGGTAAAAAATCAAAACAGAGAGTGTTATTTGCCAAGGCATATTAAAAATAAAAAAAATAATAAAAAGTACTTGCAGATTTTAAAAATTGTATTATTTTTGCACTCGCTTTAACACAGTAACCTTGTTAGGAGTTAAGGCCCGTTCGTCTATCGGCTAGGACGCCAGGTTTTCATCCTGGTAAGAGGGGTTCGATTCCCCTACGGGCTACAAATTTGTTTTAATAAACAATTAAATTTAGAAAAAATGGCAAATCATAAGTCAGCAATAAAAAGAATTAGAAGTAACGAAACTAGACATTTAAGAAATAAATATCAGCATAAAACTACACGGAATGCTATCAAAGACCTACGTGAAATTGAAGTTAAAAAAGATGCTGAAGAAAAGTTGTCTGGTATTATTTCAATGATTGATAAATTGGCAAAAAATAATGTTATTCATAATAATAAAGCAGCGAATTTAAAATCAAATTTAACAAAGCACGTCGCTGGGTTATAAGTAACGATATGTTATAAAAATATAAAGCAGTCCCAATTTGGGCTGCTTTTTTTATGTTCCATATTTAAGATTCTAAAAACTTACCATTCATAAATTCTATCGGCATCTAATCTAATCAGTATAAAGAGTAAAACTGTAAATCCCCAAAGAGAAGATCCACCGTAGCTAAAAAATGATAATGGAATACCAACAGTCGGTAATAATCCAATTACCATTCCTATATTAATAGTAAAATGAAAAAAGAAAATGGCAACTGTAGCGTATGCATAAACTTTACTAAAGGTTGATTTCTGTCTATCAGCAATATGAAGTAATCGTAATAAAAACGCCATAAATAATAAAATAACAAATCCACTTCCTAAAAACCCCCATTCTTCACCAATGGTACTAAAGATATAATCAGTTTGTTGCTCAGGCACAAAATCACCTTGTGTTCTATCTCCTTGTAAAAAACCTTTTCCTTTGAATCCTCCGGAGCTTATAGTAATTACAGACTGAGTAGTATTGTATCCAATACCCTGATCATCAATATCTTTACCTAATAATATATTAAATCTATCTCTATGCCTTTGTTCGAAAACATTATTAAAAACATAATCAACACTAAAGATAAATAAACCAGTAAAAAAGTATAGCAAAAGAAACTTAAACCAGTTTTTTCTTAGAAAGTTTTTATTTTTATAATTTAAATAAAAGAATAAAAGAGTAATTATTATAATAGTTATAATTATAGTAAAAGAATAACCAAAATACAAAGTTGTAATAAATAAAATTATTGCTAATAGGCCAATAATTAAATAATACATCGGTAATCCGAAACGATATAATACTAAAATAAGAGAACCATATACTAATGCCGAACCCGGATCAGGTTGTAAAGTAATTAATATGGCCGGTAATAAAATTATTCCAAAAGCTTTTAGCTGATTGTTTAATTTTCGCAGGTCTTGATTTCGTTCATTCAAATAATTTGCAATTGCCAATGATGTTGCTGCTTTTGCAAATTCAGCTGGTTGAATAGCAAAGGAGCCAAAGCTATACCATGAAGTTGCACCATTAATGTTTTTACCAAATAAAAATAAACCTATTAAGGACAAAATGGAAACAATATAAAAAACACCAGAGAATTGCTCATAGAACTTTTTATCAATTGCCAATATGACAATTATTAATACAAAACTTAAGAGAATCCAAATAAATTGCTTGCCATACTTGGTTGAAAAATCAAATATTTCATACTCTGTATCAGAGTAGGTTGCAGTATAAATACTAACCCAACCTAAAAAAATAAAGATTAGATACATGATTATGATTGGCCAATCAACTCCTTTAAATATGTTATTTTTCCTTTTTCGCAATGTAATTTTCGCTATCTAGTTGTTTTTTATATTCTTCTTCAAGACCTTGAGTAAGCATTTTTTGTTCTATATTTTGTCTTTGAATTGAGCTTCCGATAGATCCGTTTATATATTTTTCAATCATTAAGCTAGCAATGGGAGCGGCCCAGCGCGAACCCCAATATCCATTTTCAATAAAAACCGCTATAGCTATTTTAGGATTATCTTTAGGAGCAAAAGCAACAAAAATAGAATGATCTGTAAATTGTACTTTTTTACCATTAATTCTTTTAAAATTTTCTGAAGTACCTGTTTTCCCACAGATCTCAATATTATCTATTTTAGAAAATCTCGCTGTTCCAATTTCGAATACATCAAACATCCCTTCAATTACAGGTTCAAAATATTTTGCATCTATTGAAGTATATTTAGGTTTTGTATATTTTTCATTTGTAACTGTACTATCTCCAATTTTTTTTAAAATATGTGGGGTATAATAAAAACCTCGATTTGCTATAGCCGCAGTCATATTGGCTAGCTGAATAGGAGTGGTTAGAACCTCACCTTGTCCAATTGCATTTGAAATGGTAGTTATAGCTCTCCACCCTCCATTTGGATATATTCTTTTATATGTATTTGAATCAGGAATTAGTCCCTTTTGTCCTGAAGGTAGGTCGTAGCCTAGATAATTTCCTAAACCAAAACTTTTAACATGATTGCTCCAAACATTCATCCCTTCTGTAGGGGTGTCATATTTTTCTATAGTTCTTCGATATACATTTGAAAAATAGGAGTTACATGATCTATATATACCTACATTCATTCTTATCGGTGACCCAACAATTCCACAATGGCAAGCCATTTTTCTACCACCATATTTATAACCATGATAACAATAAAATGGAGTTTCAGGAGTGATTACATTTTCCTGTAAACCTATTAGTGCATTGATGAGTTTAAAAGGTGATCCTGGAGGGTATTGTGCTTGTAAACTTTTATCTAACATTGGTTTTGTAATAGTGTCGTTAAATAATAAAACAGAATTCTTTGAACGGTCTCTACCAACTAGCATATTTGGATTATAACCTGGAGTTGAAACTAATGTTAGAATCTCTCCAGTAGAAGGCTCAATAGCAACAATTCCTCCACGTTTATTATACAATAATTTTTCAGTATATAATTGTAAGTCAAGATCAATAGTTAAAGAAATATCTTTTCCCGGAATAGGTAATGTGTCATATATACCATCTTTATAAGTTCCAATTTCTTTATTAAAACGATTCTTTTTAATATAATTTACCCCTTTAACACCACGCAATTCATTTTCATATTGTTTTTCAACTCCCATTAGACCTACGAGATCTCCTAACTTATAATACTTATTTTCTTTTAAAGTTTTATTATTAACTTCACTAATGTAGCCAAGAACATTTGCAGAAGTATTTAAAGGATATTTTCGTAAAAATCTTTTTTGAATATAAAAACCTTTGTACTTATACATTTTTTCTTGAAGATATGCATAATCCTCTTTTGACAATTGAGATAAAAATATTGAAGGAATCCGAGGAGAGTAATTTTTAGTTCTAATATATTTTTTAATAAATTCTTCCTTAGTGATTTTTAGTAAGTTGCAAAATTCTAAAGTATCTAAAGGCTCCACATCCTTTGGGATAATCATTACATCATACGAGCTTTGGTTTGCAACTAAAAGTTTTCCATTTCTGTCGTAAATATAGCCTCTATCCGGATAGGCATATTTAATGGTTACTGCGGAATTGTTTAGAGGATTTTCTTTATATGTATTATCAATTACTTGTAAATAAAGTAATCGAACAATAAAAATTGCACCAACTAAAATTATCAAAAAGTATAATAGCGACTTCCTTGGCATTTTTTATCTTTTTCTTGAAATAAATGTAAAACTGATTAAAATTAAGATAATGGTAAATATACTTGTTAAAACAGTTTTAATAATAATAATATTAAAATTACTCCATTTAAAATATTCAAGACCAAACACTATTAAATGATGTGTGAAAGTTAGTATAGTTATATAGTAAAGTAATTTATAAAAAGGCAGTTTTTTTAAACTAACTGAACTAAAATCGATTTCTCTATTGCCAATAACACTTTGTAAAACAGGTATTCTAATAAAAGCTATAAAAAGAGTAGCAGCTGCATTGATCCCTCCAGAGTTTGAGAATATATCAATGGATAAACCTAAAAAAAAGCTTAGCAAAATTAACGAGAAATCTATTTTTCTTAATGGATATAAAAAGATAAAAAGAATATATAAAAATGGATTTATATATCCCAAAAAATTGATATTGTTTAGTACTACTATTTGTAATAATACCAAGCCAATAAATAAAATAGCGATATTTATGTTTTCTCTATTCATTAGAAGTTTTTTCTTCTAAATTTTTTATTTCTAATTTATCCATATTCGTAATAATTTCTACAAATCCAATTGAACTCATATCATTAAAAAGTGTAATATTGATATACTCATAATTATTATTGTTTGTGTCAAAATTTTTTATAATTCCAACTGGAATTCCTTCTGGGAAAATAGTAGACATACCTCCTGTAACGATAGTATCACCTACTTCAATCAATGCTTGAATTGGTAAATCAAGAAGTTGTACGGTATTATAATCTTTGTTATCCCAACTTAAACTGCCAAAATGATTACTATTTAATAGTTTAACATTTATACGGGAATTCACATTTAAAATAGATAAAACTGTAGTATAATTATTTGATACACTTTTTGTTATACCAATAATACCTTTGCTGTTTATTACTCCTAGATCAGATTTGATTTGGTGTGATTTACCTTTGTTAATTGTTAAATAATTGTTGTTTTTTCTAAAATCGTTATTAATTATTTTTGCCGAAGTAAAATTATATATTTGGTTAAATTTTAAAGTGTCGTATACAACCACATTATTTTGAGTACTTGATATGCCTTGAAGGTTTAATAAATTTTTTAATTGAACATTTTCTTCTGATAAGCGTACATTCTCTTTTTTTAAAATAAAAAATTCCTTTATATTATTTATTTTATTATAAAATCCTCCACTGACAAAATTCGCTGAATTAATAAATTTACTTTTATGGTAAGAATGGCTTTGAATTGTAAATAAAATTGCAAAAAACTCTAGCAACAAAAACAAAAGAAAATATTTATTCTTGTAAAGGAATGAAATAATTTGTTGCATATTAAATTCTTATTTTATTTCATCAATACACTTTTGTATTTTTCTAGATCTTTTAAAGCTGTTCCGGTTCCTCTTACAACTGCTCTTAAAGGATCTTCGGCAACATAAACCGGTAAATCTGTTTTACGGGATAAACGTTTGTCCAAACCTCTAAGCATAGATCCTCCTCCTGCAAGATAAATACCAGTATTATAAATATCCGCAGCTAATTCAGGTGGAGTTTCCGATAAGGTTTCCATAACCGCATCTTCAATTCTTAATATTGATTTTTCAAGTGCTTTGGCAATTTCTCTAAATGATAATTCAGTTTGTTTAGGTTTGCCGCTAAGAAGATCTCTTCCCTGAATTAAAAGATCATCTGGTGGTGAGTCTAAATCTTCAGTTGCAGCACCTATTTGAATTTTTATTTTTTCAGCCGTGGCTTCCCCTACATATAAGTTATGTTGCGTACGCATATACATTGAAATATCACTAGTAAATACATCACCAGCAACTTT
>DAOVTF010000112.1 GCA_030633225.1 Flavobacteriaceae bacterium | reverse complement strand
ATTTTTATTTTATAAATATTTAACATACAATTCTAATGGAAATTTTTTGATTTAATAGCCCTTTATTTAGAAATTTTGTTTACCAAAAACAATAACATGTAACTATTATCACATCTATAAGTAACTATTGTGCCTTTCTGTATTAAATATTTTATGATTAATATCATAAAATATCTTTATTAGCTTATGTATCAATATTATAACATTTTTATTTTACTGATATTCGTCATAATTCAAACTTTTAATTACTCATAACTTTATCCTAGCTTAAACATCTAATTCAAAAGATATATGAAAAAAAAATAAAATAATAGTCTCAAAAACTTAACAAATCAAAACCTTAAAGCAAAAAAAATAACAAATAATAATCAATAAATAATTATCAAAATGAAAGCAAAAAAAATTAGTATGGTATTAGCAATGGTTTTTCTAATATCATTTTCATTCACAAGTTGTACACATGATGATGAACCAGAATGTGACGCAACTCTTCCTATTGATCCTGGAGTTGGAGAAAGTTCAGATGTTTTATTAGTTAAAAAATTCTCAACAGCACCTAATTTTGATGGTGAAATTGATGATGTGTGGAAAGAGGCGAGACCTCTTATAAATAGAGCAACTGTTACAGGTGCAGGAGATAGAGAAATCACTTTAAATGGCTCAAGTAATTTTGACACATCATTAGAACCTACAGACTTAATGGATCCTTATACAGGAGAAAGTTATAAATATTCATTAAGAGGTGGGCACGATAGTGAATTCCTATACCTATTATTTGAATGGGAAGATGATACGGATAGTAGAGATAGACAATCTTGGTATTTTAACGAAGGTACAAGTAAATGGCAACAAGAAAACAAATATGCTAACCATAAAAATGATAAATTTTATGAAGATAAATTTGGTTTTATGTTCCCTATTGGTAATCCTGAAGGTTTTGCAGGAGGTACTTGTACAGTTACTTGTCATAGCTCCTTAACATTAACAGGGGTTGACGAAGATGATGCCGGAAATAAAGTTACAAGACATTATATGAAAAATGAAGGTGAATTGACCGATTTTTGGCACTGGAAACGTGACAGGCATGCATTGGCTGAAGCTTGTGATGATGGTTTCGTTCAATGGGAAGAAGATGAAGGTTTTGCTACAGCTAACGGAAGAAAAAATGATGGGAATACAGATATTAATTCTCCATACAGTACTTCAATGAAATTTACAGATGTAGTTACTGGTTTTAGTAGCCCAAAATATGTAATTAAAAACAGAGAAAATTACTATTGGATTACACAAACAGAAATAGATAATGGCACAGCAGTAGCTGTTACAGGTGTTTCTGCAGATGGTGTATTAACATTAGCTGATGCTTCAACTATCGATCCTAATGGAGACCCTGATTATTCTCAAGGATTTGGAAACAAAAGAATGCCAAGTATCATTATTAATCCAGGTCTTGGAGAAAGTGATGGTAGAGGTGAAGTACAAGTTAGATCTCAACATACAGGTTCTGGGTGGCAATTAGAAATTAGAAGAAAATTAAATACAGGTGATCCTATGGATGCTGAATTTGTAATTGGACAAGAAATGTCTTTTGGATTAGCAATTTTTAACAATGCTGCAATTGCTCATGGTCAAACAAACTTCTTAACCATGAAAATTGAATAATAATCTTATTATTTAAAAGTGCAGATATACAATCTGCACTTTTAAAATAAAAAAATAAGATTATTAATTTAAAACCTTAAATATGAAAAATATATTTAAAATTATAATGCTAGTTAGCATGGGTTTATTTTTAAACTCCTGTTATTACGATGCTTTTCCTGAAGATCTGGACCCTGTTGATCCTGATGAAGAAGTATCCTATCAAAATGATATCATGCCTTTGTGGGTCCAATGTGTAGGATGCCATAATGGTAATGAACCACCCGATCTACGTGATGAGTTTTCTTACGATAGCTTATTAAATGGGTATGTAATACCAAATGATGCAGATGCAAGTATTTTATACAAATCTCTTTTAGGAATTGATGGAATATCATTAATGCCTCCAGGGTCTAAATGGCCTGATTCTAAAAATGATCTTGTAAAAGCATGGATAGATCAAGGAGCAAAAAATAATTAACCTTTAAGAAAATAGACATGAAAAATTATTTAATATTACTTTTTGTTTTTTTGATGCTACCTCTTATCGGAATTGCTCAGGAAGATGATGTAAAAAAAGAGAATGACACTATAGTAAAAGAGAAGCTCGAACGAGCTGCTTTTGAAAGCTCTTTTATTATCGATAATCCAACCAATGTTGTTCTAAGTAAAAATGCCTTTGAGGCTCAAATGAATCACAGATTTGGAACCATAAATTTTGATGAAAATAATATGGCAGGGATCTGGGGGTCTGCAAACATTAGGCTTGGAGTAGCATACGGTGTACATGAAAGAGTTACTTTAGGATTTGGTACTACCAAATTTGACAGACTGTTAGACTTTAATGCTAAAGTAGCAATATTAAGACAAACTCGTTCAGGAAAAATGCCTGTTAGTCTAACTTATTTTGGTAATTGGACAGTTGATGCGCGATCTAAAAATCAAGGATATTTTCCATACTCTGTGGCAGACCGTTGGTCTTTTTTTAACCAATTGATTGTTGCCAGAAGATTTAGTCCTGAGTTTTCGGCTCAAGCAACAATAAGTCTTTCTCATTATAATGTAGTTGATCCATATGTTAGAAATGACATGGTTGCTTTTTCACTAGGTGCACGTTATAAAATAACACCAAATACGGCTTTACTAGTAGATTACAGTCAGCCATTAACTGCATTTACAAAATACAATCCACATCCTGGGTTAAGTTTTGGTGTTGAATTTGGAACCTCAGCACATGCATTTCAATTATTTATAGCCAACTATAATGGAATTATACCACAAAAAAATTATATGTATAATACTAATGATTTCTTTGATGGTGATATATTGTTAGGATTTACAATCACTAGAATATATAATTTTTAAGATAAATATTCAAAGCAGTAAAACAGGATATTAATTGATGTTTTGTTTTACTGCTAAAAAAGGTTTAAAAAATGCAAAAAAAATCTAGTAAAGAAAATAGAATTTCAAGACGTGGTGTACTCCCAATTATAGGAAGTAGTTTATTAATTCCTTTTCTAGGTTTTGGTAATTCAAAGATTGATGATTTTACACAATCTGAAGATAATAAAGAAGAGTATCAAACTTTAATAAAACCTGATGGTACAGCGGTAAGAGTTAATATCAGTACTTTGAAAAAATCAAAAATTATCAAAAAAAATCTTAGCAACAAATCATTTCTTAACTGGCTGGGTAAAAAGCTCTAATTTCAATTTAACAAGTACTAATTATGGAGAATAATAACAAAAGTTCAAGACGTAAATTTCTTGATAAAGGACTTAAATTGGGGCTAGTTACCGCAATCAGCGGGATTGGATTGTCAAAAATTGCATCTAAATTAAATGCAAAACCTGATAGCGGTTCCCATGACAAAATGGAATTGATGACTACAGATGGGACTATAATTCAAGTAGATTCCTCAGAAGTTATAGAAGTAGAACATTCGAAAGATCACGATAAAAAATACAATGTTAGAGAAGGCATTCCAAACCGAAAGTTTGTAATGGTAGTTGATCTGGCAAAGTGTAAAAATGCTTTGTCTTGTCAAAATGCTTGTAATAAAGGTCATTTTATTACAGGTGATAATGCATGGCTTAAAATTTATAAAATGCAGGAATCGAAAGATTCAGCTCCATATTGGATGCCAACTCAATGCCAACATTGTGATCAACCTGCATGTGTAACAGTTTGTCCTGTTGATGCTACCTTTAAAAGAAGAGATGGATTGGTTTTAATTGATAATGACAGATGCATTGGTTGTCGATTTTGTATGGCTGCTTGCCCTTATTCATCGAGAGTTTTTAATTGGAATGAACCAGATCAAGGAGAAATTTTCTTGGAAGAAGATTACTCGCCAGAATATTGTGGTAAACCTAGTGTGAAAGGCACTGTAGACAAATGTGATTTTTGCCCTCATGAAATTGTTAAAGGTGAACTTCCTTTCTGTGTGAAATCTTGCCCTAATGGGGTGTTTTATTTTGGAGATAAATATGAAGATACAGTTACCAATGGAGATGAAACAGTAAGGCTAAGTAAATTATTAGAAGATAAATCTGGTTATAGATTATTGGAAAGTTTGGGAACAGAACCTAGTGTATATTACTTACCACCTGTAGATAGGTTGGTAGATTTTGAAGGTGGTTTAGAAGATTTTAAAGAATTTGAATCTGTTGAAAAACCTGAATGATTATGAAAACCAAAGACCAAATAATAAACGAATTAACACCTAGAAAATTTAATAAACTAGGTGTAGCATGGACCATCTTACTTGTTATAGTTATTATAGCCGGTATTATCGCCTACATTGATCAACTTATTAAAGGACAGGTTGTTACTAGCATGAGAGACTATGCACTTTGGGGTATTTATATATCTAATTTTGTATTTTTTGTCGCTACTAGTTTTGTTGGAACAGTTATCGTAGCATTTTTAAGGTTAACCCATAAAGAATGGAGAACACCCTTAGTTAGAATAGCTGAAGTAATATCATTAGCATGTATTATCATGGCTGGTATCACTATTATGATAGATATGGCTCGACCTGATAGATTACTAAACTTATTTATTCATGCACGGTTACAATCACCAATAACATGGGATGTAATTATTATTCCAACTTATATAGTTCTAAGTTTTCTTTTGCTTTACTTTCCATTAATTCCTGATCTGGCTATACTTAAAAATTATTATAAAAACACAAAACCCAAACTAAGTAAATGGTATGGTGCATTTTCATTGAACTGGTCGGGCAGTACCGCTCAAAAAGCGATACAATCCAAATCGATTAAAATAATTGCTTATTTAATAATTCCTGTTGGTTTTATTTTACAAACTGTAGACGCCTGGTTATTTTCAACAACCTATAGAATTGGATGGAGCAGTACAAATATGGGGGCATATTTTATTTCTGGAGCTTTTGTTGCAGGTGTTGGAGCTTTAATTGCTGTGGTTTATATTATTAGAAAATCTTATAAATTAGAAGATTACATTACAGACATGCATTTTGATAAAATGGGGAGATTGTTGGTTTTGGCTTGTTTGATCTATCTTTATTTTAATATTAATGAATATTTAATTCCAGCATTTACAGCCAGTGTAGAAGAAGAGGCCCATTTAAATCTATTGTTCTTCGGACAATATGCCCCTTTATTTTGGTTCGTTATCATTGGAGGTTTAATTATACCAATTATCGTTTTAATGTTTAAAAAGGGTAGAAAACCCTTACCTATGTTTATTATAGCAGTACTTGTAGTTTTAGGTTCCTGGTGGAAAAGATATATTATTGTAACACCTACTCTATTGCATCCATTCTTACCTATTCAAGGTGTGCCTGAATCTTGGCATCATTATTTTCCAAGTATTCACGAATGGTTAATTACCGGTGCTACTTTAGCCATGGCTTTATTAATTATAACCTTATTGTTTCGTTATTTACCAATCATTCCTATTCAGCGAACTACAGATGAACATAAATTGTTAAGAACCAATAAAAACACTGAATCATGAACTTTTCAAGGAAAAATCACGAACACCATAAAATCAATAGATATTTTGTGAGTAATTATCAAATAAATATTCGCTTTATTTTTCTTTGTGTATTTAGTGTATTTATCTTTAATACAACTTCAAATAGTTTGTTCGCACAAGAAACAAAAAAAAATAAGGTTAGACTAAATATTCAATATGTAAAAATAATGGGTGGCGAGATCTATTTTGATGTTAAAGCTTCTTCTAAGGTAAAAAAGAAAAATATCAAAGTTCCAAATATTGAATTAACTCTTTATAATGAACTGGAAGATGATAAAATAGAATTGGGTAAAACTACTACCAATATGGATGGTAAAAGTAGGATTATTTTAAAAAGTTTAAATGAAATAAGTTCAGATTCATCTAATATCTATAATATTCTGGTTTCGTTCAAAGGAAACGAATCGTATAAAAAAGCTAAAAAGAGTATTTCATTTCAAGATGCACAAATAAAAGCAAAGTTAATCACAAAAGACAGTACTAACTATATTACTGCAACTTTGATTGACAGTGAAACAAAAAACCCAATAGTAGATGAATCATTAACCGTACAGGTTCAAAGGTTAATTAATCCTTTAAGAATTGGTGAAGAATTTAATAATACCGATGATGAAGGGAGTATTCTAGTCCCTATTGAAGAAGGAATTCCAGGAGTTTATGGTAATTTAGCCTTAGAAATAGTTCTTAATGAAAGTGATGATTATGGTACTATAAAAGCTATAGTTAATGCACCTATTGGAACAGTAATTGTAGATGAATCTACTTTTGACCAAAGAACCATGTGGTCTTCAAGAAACAAAACACCAATATTTTTATTAATATTCCCAAATTTACTAATATTTGGAATTTGGGGATTAATTGTATATTTATTTATTAATTTATTTAAACTATCAAAATCATAAATTTAAACAATATGAAATCATTTAAATTTTTACCAGTTATCGGGGTATTATCTTTAGAATTATTTTCTTTCAATCCTTTTATACAAGAGGAATGGAAAGTTCCCGACAAATATGAAAATATGAAAAACCCCACAGATCCAAAAGTAGATCTAAAAATAGGTAAATCAT
>DAOVTF010000011.1 GCA_030633225.1 Flavobacteriaceae bacterium | reverse complement strand
TAATTCTGGAATTCCAATACTCCAGCTATCTCCTACAGTTGCTGGTGATATCAATTGGAAAATATCAATATAATGACCAATTAGAATTACTATTCCTGTAGTAACAACAAACCAAGGAATACGTTTAAAATCACTATCCATTAATACAAATATTGGAAATACAAAATTTAATACCAACATACCTATAAAAGGTAATTGGTATGAACCTATTAATCTAGGAAAGAAATACGCAGTATCTTCAGGGATATCTGCATACCATTGTAGCATAAACTGATCAAACCAAAAGTAAGCCCAAAAAATACTAAACCCAAACATATATTTAGCCAAATCGTGAATATGACTACTATTTACAAAAGGTAAAACTCCTTTATTTCTTAAATAAATAGTTACCAATGCAATTACTGTAATACCTGAAACTAGAACACTAGCAAACACATAAAAAGAATACAATTGACTATACCAATGTGGATCTAAAGACATTAACCAATCAAACGACATAAATAATTCTAATATTCCGAAAATAACTATAAATGCAACTGCTAAATTAAAGTTACTTTTATAAGTTTTAATATCATTTGTAGAATCCAATTTAATTGAATTTCTTCTTAACATCCATCTAAAAATATTATATATAAATAAATATATAAAACTTCTTATTAACCATCCTGACGTATTTAACCACCAAGATTTTCCATCAATTATGGCATCATAATTTTCGCTTGTTGGATCAAAAGTACCATCAGCCATCCAAACATACATATGATTCATATGAAACCCTGATGCTAATAAAAATAAGAACAACAAAATTGAACCAGGTAAAATATAAGCAGTTATACCTTCCATTACTCTAAATAACACGATAGACCAACCTGCCTGGGCTGCCCATTGAATAGAATAGAATACCAAAACAGTAACTGAAATCATTAAAAAGAAGAACGCGGCAATAAAAAAGGCTGCCCAAGGACGGTTTTGTCCTTGATGTAAAAGATGTTCTAAATGACTTTTCTCTTCATCAGCACTATGTGATTCTGCTGAATCGCTTTCATGATCGTTTGTTACCGCATGATCTGCATTTTGATCAGTATCATGTGAATTTTGCGTATTATGTAAAGCTTCTTTAACATCTTCTGTGGTTTTAGGGGCAGTGAAAAATCCATATCCCATACCTAAAGCACCAAGTATCATTAATGCAATTGAAAACGTTTTTAATTTACCTGAAAATGTATACATTTTATATTGTGTATTTATTTTTTACTTAATATTTTTTACTTTAATAGATCTGCTCTTAAATGATCAACATATTGAACAACTTCCCAACGTTCTTTATCCGTTAATTGTGATGCATGAGAACCCATCATATTTCTACCATACATAATAACATGGTAGGTACTGCCTTGAGTAATATCTCTGTCTTTATAATTGGGTACTCCTAAGAATTTTTCGTTTTTAACCAAATCACCTTGTCCATCTCCTGTTTTTCCATGACAAATAGCACAATAAATATCATAATTCTTTTTCCCTTTTTCTAAACTTTTCTCATTTTTAATTATAGGAGATTTTAAAGAATCCTTTGCCATTTGATACCCTTCTTCGCTATTAGGATAATCATAAACAACAGTTCCTCTTGCTATAGTTCCTTCAACCGGAAGTTGAGCGCTTAACCCATTTTTAAAATATGGATTATCAGTATAAGTGTCATAAGGTACCGGTGTGTACATATCAGTTTCTGACATATATTGGATACTTCTTTTAGTTGACTTATCACTATTACATGAAATAAATAATACTAAGAACAATCCGATGAATGATATATTTAATAAGTTTTTCATTTTAAATACTATTATTTTAAAGTAATTTTAGTTTAAAATATTTTTAATGTGATTCAACTACTTTTGTTTCTATAGCTCCAGATTTATTTAATAAATCAGTTAATTCATTTACATCACCATCTACAGATACTTCCATTAAAAATTTATCATCTGTTGTACGTGGGTCAGGATTAGAAGCTTTAACAAACGGTCCTATTTTACTTCTCATATAAAAAGTTATCACCATTAAATGAGCAGCAAAAAATACAGTCAATTCAAACATAATTGGAACAAAAGCTGGCATATTCTCTGCATAACTAAAGTTTGGTTTACCTCCAATATTTTGAGGCCAATCATCAATCATCATATAATTCATCATCCAAACAGCAAAAGCCAAACCGGTTAAACCGTAAATAAATGCTGTAATTGCAATTCTTGTATTTGCAATACCCATAGCTTTTTCTAGACCATGAACAGGAAAAGGTGTGTAAACTTCTTCAATATGATGATTTGCTTCTCGAACGTTTTTAACCGCTTCTAAAAGCACGTCGTCATCGTCAAATATTGCATGTATAACTTTATTACTCATCTTATTTTATTTATTCAATTATTAAAATTGTATTTTATTTATTGTCTCTTCTACTTTTGTAACCATCACCTGACGATTTCAATATTGATTTTACCTCTGCTTGTGCAACTACAGGAAATGTTCTTGCATATAGTAAAAACAAAACAAAGAAGAAACCTATAGTTCCTACAAATATTCCAATATCTACAAAAGTAGGTTCAAATTGTGTCCAAGTTGATGGCAAATGACCTCTACTTAAGTTTATTACAATAATATCAAAACGCTCAAACCACATACCTGTATTAATGATCAATGCCATAATAAATGAAAAGGTAAAATTTGTTCGTAATTTTTTAATCCATAATAATTGAGGAAACACTCCATTACAAAGTATCAATGCCCAAAACGCCCATGCATAAGGACCAGTAGCAGCACCAATTGATAAGTAAGTAAAATCTTCATATGAACTACCTGAATACCATCCTACAAAAAATTCTGACAAATAAGCAACCATAACTATACCACCAGTAACTAAAATAACTTTATTCATATTTTCAATATGAAGGCGAGTTATATAATCTTCTAAATTAGAAACCTTTCGCATAATAATCAATAATGTCTGTACCATAGCAAAACCAGAGAAAACTGCACCTGCAACAAAGTATGGAGGGTAAACAGTACTGTGCCAACCTGGTATAACCGATGTAGCAAAGTCAAATGATACAATAGTATGTACCGAAAGTACTAAAGGAGTAGCTAAACCAGCTAAAACTAAGGATACTTCTTCAAATCTTTGCCAATCTTTTGCTCTACCTGTCCAACCAAAACTTAATAAACTGTAAATTTTCTTTTGGAAAGGTTTAGTAGCCCTATCTCTAATCATCGCAAAATCAGGAAGTAAACCTGTCCACCAAAAAACCACAGATACTGATAAGTAGGTTGAAATTGCAAAAACATCCCATAATAATGGTGAGTTGAAGTTAGTCCACAAAGAACCAAATTGATTAGGTATTGGCATTGTCCAATAGCCATTCCAAACTCTACCCATGTGAATTATTGGGAATAATCCTGCTTGAAATACAGCGAATATTGTCATCGCTTCCGCGGAACGGTTAATACCCATTCTCCATTTTTGACGGAATAATAATAAAACTGCTGAAATTAAGGTACCGGCGTGACCAATACCAATCCACCAAACAAAGTTTGTAATATCCCAAGCCCAGTTAATTTTATTGTTTAAACCCCAAACTCCAATACCGGTTCCAATAGTATAAGTTATTGCACCAATTCCCCATAAAAAGGCAACTAAAGCAATACTAAAAACTACCCACCACCATGTGTTGGCTTTTCCTTCTATAGGTGCAGCAATATCATTTGAAATGTCATGATAACTTTTATCTCCTAATATTAATGGTTCTCTAATAGGTGCTTCGTAATGAGACATAGTTTATATAATATTAATTTATTCTTCTAATTTTTTTATTCAATCAACGAAATATTACTATTAAGCTTCGTTGGTATTATTAACTTTTAACTGATAGAAAACATTTGGTTTTGTACCTACAAAGTCCAATAGTTTAAAACTTCTATCATCTTCACTCATTTGAGTAATTTTACTTGTCTTATCATTTATATCTCCAAATACCATGGCTCCACTTGAACAAGCATTTGAACATGCTGTTTCAAATTCACCATCGGCAACAGGTCTTCCTTCTTTTTTTGCTTTTAAAATGGTAGCCTGTGTCATTTGAATACACATAGAGCATTTCTCCATAACCCCACGTGATCTAACAACTACATCAGGATTCAATACCATTTTACCTAGATCATTATTCATATTAAAGTCAAACTCATTATTATTTGCATATTTAAACCAGTTAAATCTACGTACTCTATATGGGCAGTTATTTGCACAATAACGAGTACCAATACAACGGTTATATGCCATTTGATTTTGACCTTGACGACCATGAGATGTTGCTGCAACCGGGCAAACTGTTTCACAAGGGGCGTGATTACAGTGCTGACACATTACAGGTTGAAAAGAAACTTCTGGGTCATCTGATGGGTGTGTCTGAGCATTGAAAAAATCTCCAGTACCAAAAATACCTTCTTCTTTTCCTTTTTCAACGGTCATATCACTTGAATAGTATCTGTCAATACGCAACCAATGCATATCTCTACTCACTCTAATTTCCTGTTTTCCTACAACAGGTACATTATTTTCTGCATGACATGCAATAACACATGCTGCGCAACCTGTACAAGATGCAAGATCAATTGATAAATTAAATTTTGTACCTAAAGAATCATCAAATTTTTCCCAAAGATCTACTTTATCCTGAGTTACTTCTTGATGGTCTAGTGAAAATAAAGGGACTTGATTCCATTCTTCTTTTGGTTTTGAAATAAAATCAGCTAAAGTAGTTTCTTTAGTGATTTCTCCTTCTCTACCCATAATGGTATGTTGCAACTGAACACATGCAAATTTATGTTCACCTTCTACTTTTTCTATACTTACGTTTTGATAATCACCTCCTGCAAAAGGATAAGCATTTACACCAACATTTAAATCTTTTTGTAAACCTGTTCTACCATAACCTAAAGCTAAAGCTACTGAACCAGGTGCTTGACCAGGTTGGATATATGCTGGAACATTATTTAAAGTAACACCATTTGCAGTAACATTTACTATATCTCCGTTTAATGCTCCATTATCAACTGTCCAGTTAGTTATTCCAAATTTTTCTGCATCAATTCTAGATATCAACAAATAATTATCCCATGAAGTTCTAGTAATTGGATCTGGCAATTCCTGAAGCCAAGGATTACTCGCTTGTTGACCATCACCTAAACCAACTTTGGTATAAACCGATAATTCTAAATCTGATCCTTTTATTTTTGATAGTGCCGAACCTACAGCATTAATATCTATTTCATTAATTACTATTTCACTTTCCGGCAAGGTCATATTAAAAGTACCTTCCTGTAATGTTTTATTCCAAGATTTACCTCTTAACACATTTGTTTGCCATTGATTCTTTAAATAATCATAATAGGTTTCACTACTACCATTCCATTTTAGTAAAACATCTTGAAACTGACGTGTGTCAAATAATTTATTAATGGTAGGTTGAACTAAACTATATTGACCTTTTTTGATCATTACATCACCCCAAGACTCTAAATAATGAGGAGTAGCAACTACATACTGCGAAGCTTTAGCAGTTTCATTATCTGACATTGTAAATACTACTGATAATTTTACTTTTTTCAGTGCATTTGCAAACTCAACTCCTTTAGGTAAAGTATAAACAGGATTTGTGTTATGCATAATAACCGCACCAATTTTTCCTGCATTCATATCTTGTAGTAACTGTGCTACTTTGGCATCATTACCATGACGTACATTCTTAGTATTAACAACATCAATTACCTCACTTTGAATTGCATTATTAATAGCCAAGGTTAACAATTGCGCATTTTCATCTTGAATTCCAGTAATAATTACAGCATTTTTCCCCGCTGCTTTTATTTGCTTAGCTGCTTTTTGTACCGCATTATTTAATGGTGACGCTTCACGAGTTGAAATGCCTAATACAATTGCCTGATATAATTTAATTAAGGCTAAAGATTGCTGCGATGGCTTTACAATAATTCTCTTGTCAGCATTACCACCAGTTAATGTCATATTAGATTCAAACTGAATATGACGAGACATTTTTCCATTTTTAGGAACTCTTCCTTTAGCGTAACCAACTTCAAAATTACCTCCTTGCCAATCTCCTAAAAAGTCAGCTCCAACAGAAACAATCACATCTGCCTTAGAAAAATCATAATCTGGTAAAGCTCGGCTTCCATACATTTTTTCAAACGCATTTAATGCAGCATCTTCTGATATTGCATCGTAAACTACATGCTCAGCATTACCATTATTTTCAATAAATTTATTTATTAAACTTTTTGAAGATGGACTAGCGCAAGTTCCTGTCAAGAATACAATTTTTTCATTGTTTTCCTTTAAGGAATTTAACTTAGCTAAAACTTCTTTATCTATGGTTTTATGATCAGTTGCAACACCTTTTACTAAAGATCCTCTTAAACGGTTATTATCATATAAAGATAAAACAGAAGCTTGAACTCTTGCATTTGTTGTACCATTTTCCGAATCCTTATTTGGGTCAATTTTAATAGGACGCCCTTCACGAACTTTTACCAAAACATTTGCAAAATCATAACCATCAGCCATAGTTGTTGCATAATAATCTGCAACACCTGGTATAACATCATCTGGTTTTACAACATAAGGAATTGAATTAATAACCGGTCCTTCACAAGCTGCTAAAGATGCAACTGCAGTTGAAAATCCAACATATTTTAAAAAATCTCTACGTGATGTTTCGCTAGTTTCTAGTGTTTCTTTATCACCTAAAAATTTATCTGTTGGTAGCTCTTCAATAAATTCAGTTTTACTTAGCTTTTCAACAATAGAACTATTTTCGTTTAGCTCTTCAACACTTTTCCAGTATTTCTTGTTAGATGCCATATTTTTTATTATTGTTTATTCGTTTTTTTTTCTTACTTCTTTCTGCTTACTACTCAATCTTTTTTAGTAGTGACACTTACCACATTCTTTACCTCCTAATTGAGCAATAGTAACTTTATCTACGCCAAACTTTTTTGCTAGTTCTTCATGAATTTTTGCATAATATCCATTACCTTTTAAATCAACATTAGTTTCCATATGGCATTCAAGACACCAATTCATAGTTAAAGGAGAATATTGATAAACTTCATCCATTTCTTCAACAGGACCATGACATTTTTGACAATCTAATCCTGCTACAGAAACATGTTGTGAATGGTTGTAATAAACAAAGTCGGGTAAATTATGAACCTTAACCCATTTAATTGGTTTTTGCTTATAATTATCTATATAAGCTAATTTTTCAGCATCCCATCCAATAGCATCATAAATTTTTTGAATCTCAGCATCATAAAATGCTTTATCATTTTCTGATGAAGTTGGGCCTGTATATTCTGATATGCTTTTATGACAATTCATACATACATTAACTGAAGGAATTCCAGATGTTTTACTGTTTTTAGCAGAAGAGTGGCAATATTCACAATCAATTTTATTGTCACCAGCATGAATTTTATGCGAAAATGCGATAGGTTGAATTGGTTGATATTCTTGATCTATACCAATATCCATTAACCAATCAAACAAAACATAGGTCCCTAATAATACTACAAAAATAGTAGCAACTATTTTTAAGAATCCATTATTACTTGCTATAAAAATCCAAGCTACAACTAAAAGAATTACAAAAATAACCACATAACTCATCCAATTACTTGAACCTTTAGACTTGGCTAAATTATCAGTTTCGGCTGCTTGAGTAGTAGCTATTTGTTTAACATCTCCAGCAGTTGTATAAGCTATAATTGCATCGATATCATCATCAGAAAATTGAGGATATGCTGTCATTGGCATACCGTTATACTCTTTAAATATATCTATTGCATCTTGATCTCCACTTGCTCTTAAGGCATTATTATCTTTAATCCACGCATGTAACCATTCGTTTGATCTTCTATCTGCAACATTAGCTAGAGCAGGACCTATTAATTTTTTATCTAATTTATGGCAGGCAGCACAATTGGTCTGGAATAATTTTTTACCAATTGCTACTTTTGGATCCACAGCTTGAGTTGAAGCTACTGTTTCAGTTTCAACAGGTTTATCATCTGTATAAGCAATAATATCATTAATATCTTGTTCAGATAATTGAGGATATGCAATCATTGGCATACCATTATATTCATTAAAAATATCAATCGCATCTTGATCGCCACTTGCTCTTAAGGCATTATTATCTTTAATCCAAGCTTGTAGCCATTCGTTCGTCCTTTTTTCACTAACTCCCTTTAAAGCTGGGCCAATTAATTTTTTATCTAATTTATGACATGCAGCGCAATTTGTATTGTAAAGTTTTTTTCCGTTAACCGGATCACCTTCTTGTGCAGATAAACTTATCGAAATTAATAAAAGGAATGATAGGCCGGCTAATAATTTTTTTAATGTATTGCTTTGCATTACAAGTTTATTTGAGTTATTTATGTTTTAATTTAAATGCACACTGTTGGGATTTGTACATAACAATTAATATAATTTGATTTATATTAAATAGATTGTGCAAAAATACATTTTCTAGCGTATAGACAAAATGTTATTATTATGTTAAAGTTAATTTATAACCATTCTAAATAATAAAAAATATACTATACTTAAAAACATTCTTTTAGATTTGTAAAAAAATATTTTCTATGTTATTTCAAAATAAAAAAACACACCTTATAAGTATAGTATTTATAGTACTTTTTACATTTTCTAATTATGCACAGCAAACAGAAGGAGTTGTCAAAATTCAAACTAGTGCTAATATTGATAAAGTAATTACTCAAAAAAAACAGTATAATAAAAATATAAAAACTTTAAATGGTTTTAAAATTCAAATTTTTTATGGGAATGAAAAGAATTCCTATAAAGTAAAAGATGAATTTAGAGCTGTTTTCGATGAAATTCCTGCTAAAATTGTTTTTAGCTCCCCGCAATGGAAAGTTCAAGTTGGAAATTTTAAAACCAGACTAGAAGCAGATAAAAAATTGTTAGATATTAAAAAAGAATACCCTAGTGCAATTGTTGTTCTGGCAGAAATTAATAAAGATAAATAGTACCTATTTTTAATTTACCTTTGTTTTTATGAATGAACATTTAGATCCTACAAATAAAAATTATAACAATGAAGAAATTGATGTAGAAAAAAAACTACGTCCTCTAACATTTAGTGATTTTACCGGTCAGGATCAAGTTCTTGATAATTTAAAGATTTTTGTTGAGGCTGCTAATTTAAGAGGTGAAGCCTTAGATCACACCTTGTTTCATGGACCTCCTGGTTTAGGAAAAACGACATTGGCTTATATTCTTGCCAATGAATTAAATACCAATATAAAAGTCACTTCGGGACCTGTTTTAGATAAACCAGGTGATTTAGCAGGTTTGCTTACTAATTTAGGCGAAAGAGACGTGTTGTTTATTGATGAAATTCATAGACTTAGCCCTATAATTGAAGAATATCTTTATTCTGCTATGGAAGATTATAAAATTGATATTATGATCGAGTCCGGACCAAATGCACGATCTGTTCAAATTAACCTAGAACCTTTTACTTTAATTGGTGCAACTACAAGATCGGGTTTATTGACTGCCCCCATGAGAGCAAGATTTGGTATTAGTAGCAGACTACAATATTATAATACGGAATTGCTAACACAAATAGTACAACGAAGTTCAAAAATATTAAATGTTAAAAATGCAATGGAATCTGCAATTGAAATTGCAGGCAGAAGCAGGGGAACACCTAGAATTGCAAATGCCTTATTGAGAAGAGTTCGTGATTTTGCTCAAATAAAAGGTGATGGAAATATTGATATAAATATTGCCAAATTTGCCTTAAATGCTTTACATGTTGATACCCATGGTTTGGATGAAATGGATAATAAAATTCTGACAACCATAATTGATAAATTTAAAGGTGGCCCTGTTGGTATAAGCACTTTAGCAACTGCAGTTGGTGAAAATACAGAAACCATAGAAGAGGTGTATGAACCATTTTTAATTCAGGAAGGATTTATAATGCGTACACCTAGAGGTAGAGAAGTAACTGAATTGGCCTACAAACATTTAGGCAAAATTAAAGGAAGTGTTCAAGGAGGTTTATTTTAATCTACTGAAACCTAAAGAAAAAGATTGATTGACTATGGGAATATTTTCAAAAGAAAAAACAGCAGAACAAGTATTTGTTAAAGGTATAAAATTAAAATGCCCCATTTGTAAAAACGAAACCTTCTATCATCGCGAAGCTCAATTAAATACTAAAGCTTTTAGCATGATGAATATTGATTGGGCTAACAAATCTGCTAACTGTTATGTTTGTACAAACTGTTCAAATATACAATGGTTTTTAGAAAAAGTTTAATACTCTGATAAACATAAAAAACAATACAAATCTTATCAAAACCGAAGCTAACCGTCTCGGTTTTTCTTCTTGTGGCATTGCTAAAGCCGAATTCTTAGAAGAAGAAGCACCTAGATTAGAACAATGGCTTAAGAATGGTTTTCAAGGTAAAATGAATTACATGGAAAATCACTTTGACAAACGCTTAGATCCTACCAAGTTAGTGCCGGGAGCCAAGTCGGTTATCTCACTACAATACAATTATTATCCACAAGAAATTCAAAATAAAAATACTTATCAAATCTCGAAATATGCATATGGTGAAGATTATCATCATGTGATAAAAAATAAACTTTTTGAACTTTTAAATTTTATTCAGGAAAATGTTGGTCTGGTAGATGCACGTGTTTTTACAGATTCCGCACCCGTACTTGAACGGGTTTGGGCTAAAAAAAGTGGTTTGGGATGGATTGGTAAGCATTCTCTATTGATCACTAAACAAAAAGGGTCTTTCTACTTTTTAGCTGAAATTATTTTAGATCTGGAATTGGAATTTGACCATGCAATTAAAACCGATCACTGTGGTAATTGTACAAAATGTATAGATGCCTGTCCAACAGATGCAATTTTAAAAAACAACACTATTAATGGAAGTAGATGTATTTCTTATTTTACAATTGAATTGAAAGAAGAAATCCCAAAAACAATGAAAGGAAAATTTGAAGATTGGATGTTTGGATGTGACATTTGCCAAGATGTTTGTCCGTGGAATAGATTCTCTATACCTCATCAAGAATCACAGTTCAATCCTCATCCTGATCTACTTAAAATGACTAAAAATGATTGGGAAGAAATTACTGAAAGTGCATTCAATAAGATATTTAAAAAATCAGCTGTAAAGCGAACTAAGTTTTCAGGTTTAAAACGTAACATTGGTATCTTAAAAAAATGATTTTTATTAGTTTTTAGCATTTCAAATAAACTAACTTTGTACGCTAATTCTTTTACATAAGATATGTGTTCAAAAATAAAAAAAAGTGATGCTCTTGACTATCATGAACATCCAATCCCAGGAAAAATTCAAGTCTTACCAACAAAAAAGCATAGTACTCAACGTGATTTATCTTTAGCATATTCTCCAGGAGTAGCAGTACCTTGTTTGGAAATAGCAAAAAATGAGGATGATGTATATAAATATACAGCTAAAAGTAATTTGGTAGCTGTTATATCTAACGGAACAGCTGTTTTAGGTTTAGGAGATATAGGCCCGTCTGCCTCAAAACCTGTTATGGAAGGCAAAGCCTTACTCTTTAAAATTTTTGCAGATATTGACGTTTTTGATATTGAAGTTGATGCTCATGATATTGATAAATTTGTAGATACAGTAAAAGCTATATCTCCAACATTTGGCGGTATAAATTTAGAAGATATTAAAGCTCCAGAAGCTTTTGAAATTGAACGTAGATTAAAAGAGGAATTAGACATTCCTGTAATGCATGACGATCAGCACGGAACTGCAATAATTTCAGCTGCAGCTCTAAAAAATGCTCTAGAAATAGCAAAAAAAGAACCTTCAAAAGTTAAGGTTGTAATTAGTGGTGCTGGTGCTGCTGCCGTTTCCTGCACCAGATTATATAAAAAACTAGGTGTTAAAAGTGAAAACATAGTAATGTGTGATAGTAAAGGTGTTATTAGAAAAGACAGACTAAAACTTACATCGCAAAAAAAGGAATTCGCAACCAAAAGAGATCTACATACTTTAAAAGAGGCAATGATAGATTCTGATGTTTTTATTGGTTTATCAAAAGGTAATGTGGTTAACCCGGAAATGATAAAATCAATGGCAAAAGATCCTATAGTTTTTGCTATGGCAAACCCGGATCCTGAAATATCATACAATTCAGCGATTAAATCAAGAAAAGATATTATAATGGCTACAGGTAGGTCAGACCATCCAAATCAAGTAAACAATGTACTTGGATTTCCTTTTATATTTAGAGGTGCTCTAGATGTTAGAGCAACAAAAATTAATGAAGAAATGAAAATGGCCGCTGTTCTAGCCCTGGCAAAATTAGCTAAGGAAAATGTACCTGAACAAGTAAATATAACTTACCAAGAAAAGAACATTCATTTTGGTAAAGATTATATTATTCCTAAACCGTTTGATGTACGATTAATTTATGAAATTCCGCCTGCTGTTGCAAAAGCCGCAATGGATTCAGGAGTGGCAAGAAAACCAATTACTGATTGGGATGCGTACAAAGAAGAATTGGAAGAAAGATTAGGTACTGGCAATAAATTAATGCGTACCATTACAAATCGTGCAAAATTATCTCCTAAAAAAGTTGTTTTTGCTGAAGCTGATCATTTAAATGTTTTAAAAGCAGCTCAAATTGTTTATGAAGAAGGAATTGCTCAACCTATATTATTAGGAAATAAAGTAACCATTTCTCGATTGATGAAAGAAATACTTTTTGAAGCTAAAATTCCAATAATCGATCCGAAATCAAAAGCACAAGAAAAACGAAAAAATAAATTTGCCGAAATTTACTGGAAAGAAAAACAAAGAAAAGGAATTACCTTACTTGAAGCAAGAAAACGAATGCGTGATCGCAATTATTTTGCTTCTATGATGGTAAACAGCAATCAAGCTGATATCTTAGTAACTGGTTATTCTAGAAGTTACCCTATAGTGGCAAAACCAATTATAGAATTAATTGGAAAACAGAAAGGTATTAACAAAGTTTCTGCAACAAATTTAATGTTAACAAAGCGAGGTCCTTTATTTTTATCCGATACTGCTTTAAACATAAATCCTAATGCCGAAGAATTAGCAGAAATAGCAAGACTGACAAATTCTGCTATGAAATTGTTTGGATTAAAACCTGTTTTAGCCTTTGTTTCTCATTCTAATTTTGGTTCGTCTAAATCTCAATCTGCTAAAAAGATTCATGAAGCAGTTACATCCATTCATAAATCATATCCTGAAATAGTTATTGATGGTGAATTACAAGTTGATTTTGCCTTGAATAGTAAAATGCGATCGGAGAAATTTCCTTTTTCAAAAATTGAAGGAAAAAAAGTTAATGGCATGATCTATCCAAATTTAGAATCGGCCAACATTAGTTATAAATTATTAAAAGAGCTTAAAGGTGTTGAATCTGTAGGACCTTTAATTATGGGTTTAAACAAGCCTGTACATTTAATTCAACTAGGTGCAAGTGTTGACGAAATTGTTAATATGGTAAGTGTGGCTGTTGTAGATGCACAAGACCGAATGAAGAACAAATAAAAATAATTTAAAAAAGATTCAAATTATCTAATTCTGT
>DAOVTF010000159.1 GCA_030633225.1 Flavobacteriaceae bacterium | reverse complement strand
CAAACCAACACATGGTAATATTATTAGGTTTGCTCCTCCTCTAGTAATTAATGAAGATCAATTAATGGATTGTATAGAAATTATTAAGAAAACGATTCAAGAGTTTCAAAAATAAAAAAATCTCCTAAATTATTAAATTTAGGAGATTTTTAAAATTGTTTAAACCTAGTACTTATAAATTAAAAACCTTCGGTAAGGTGTTGTAATTTTACTTTATCTTCTATCTTGATTTTCTTACCAGATAAAGAAATAAATCCTTCCTTGTTAAATTCAGAAAGTAATCGAATTGTAGATTCTGTTGCTGTACCAATTGCATTTGCAATCTCTTCTCTTGTTAATGTAACTGATACATATCCTTCATTGTCAACTCCAAATATTTTTTCAAAGAACAAAAGAGATTCAGCCAAGCGTTCTCTTACATTTTTCTGAGCCATATTAGCAATAGACGCATTTGCCTCATCTAAATCTTCTGCTAATGATTTAGTAATTTCAAATGAAAAATCTGAGTTTTTCTTAAACAATTCTAAAATTTCATTTTTAGGAATAAAACAAACATCCATTTCTTCTAAAGCAGTAACTGTTAAATGAGCCACAGAATTACTAATAACAGACCTATGCCCTACTAATTCACCTTTTTTTATAAACCTTACAATTTGTTCTTTACCATTTGGAGCTAATTTTGTCAATTTGCATTTACCATTGCGTAAACAATAAACTCCCTTCAATGAAGTGCCTTCGCTAAAAATTACTTCTCCTCTTTTTATATGTATAGTAGTTTTATTATTTGAGACACCTAATAGATCTTCTGGTGGAATTGAATTTAGAGAATTTAAATCTCTAATTACACATTTTTCGCATTGCGATTTCATACTCATTTTTTAGTTGTGGCAAATTTATACAAAATATGATATTTATCACTTTTTAATGTGAATTATTTATATGAAATTTGTCAACATATTTCTAATAATACAATATGCCTAAAAACCCTTGCTTTCATTGTGGTACTGAATGTAATTCTGATAGAATTATATTTGATGATAAACCGTTTTGCTGTAATGGGTGTAAAACAGTTTATGAGATCTTAAATCAAAACGAACTTTCCTGTTACTACGATTTAGAACAAACTCCAGGTACAATTCCAAAAGAAATAAAAGGCAAATATAACTTTCTTGACAATGAAGAAATTGCAAATAAAATAATTGAATTTAATGATGGTGATACTTGCGTTGTTAATTTTAACATTCCAAGTATTCATTGCAGTTCATGTATTTGGGTTTTAGAAAATCTTACTAAATTAAATAGTGGTGTTAAAACATCTATAGTTAATTTTCCAAAAAAAGAGGTTAGAATTACATATAAAAGCTCTCAAATTTCACTTCGAGAAGTTGCCGAATTGATTACTTCCATCGCCTATGAACCTTATATTAGTTTAGATGACGCAGACAATTCTGAGTCAAAAATAAATAGAAAATTAATTTATCAAGTTGCTGTTGCCGGATTTGCTTTTGGCAATGTTATGATGTTATCTTTTCCAGAGTATTTTCAAATGGAAGAATATTGGTTAGATCAATTCAAACCATTTTTTAGAGGCTTAATGTTAGCCTTAACAATTCCTGCCGTGTTTTATTCGGCAAAAGATTATTTTATATCAGCTTATAAAGGATTAAAACATGGTATTTTAAATATTGATGTGCCAATTTCACTTGGAATTTTAGTATTATTTATTAGAAGTACTTATGAAGTTACAACCAATACCGGTCAAGGTTTTTTTGACAGCTTAACTGGTTTAATTTTCTTTTTATTATTAGGAAAAATATTTCAGCAAAAAACCTATAGCTTCTTATCATTTGAACGAGATTACAAATCGTATTTTCCAATCGCAGTAACAAAAGTTAATAGAGATAAATCAAAAAATGATATTGCAGTTCATAATATTAAAAAGGGAGACCGACTATTAATAAGAAATGAAGAGATCATACCTGTAGACGGCATTTTATTAAACGGAAATGCGCTCTTAGATTATAGTTTTGTAACTGGCGAGTCAATGCCAGTAACTAAAAATTCTGGTGATAAAATTTTTGCAGGCGGTAAACAAACCAATGGTGCCATTGAAATGGAAGTTCTACAAACGGTTGCTCAAAGCTATTTAACCCAACTTTGGAGTAATGATGTTTTTCAAAAGAACTCCAATAAAAATATTAAAACACTTACAGATTCTATTAGCAAATATTTTACTTTTATCATATTAGGTATAGCTCTATTTGCTGGGATATATTGGTATTTTACAGATCGATCTATGGCATTTCAAGTTGTTTCAGCTGTCTTAATTATTGCTTGCCCTTGTGCCTTAGCACTTTCCGCACCTTTTGCCTTAGGAAATATGATACGAATTTTTGGTAAAGAAAAATTCTATTTAAAAAACACAAATATTATTGAAGCTATAGCTAAAGTAAATACTTTGGTTTTTGATAAAACGGGCACAATAACATCAAATAAAAATGCAAATATTCAATATAATGGAAAAGGTTTAAGTGATGATGAATTAAGTCAGGTCAAATCAATTCTTAGAGCATCAAACCATCCATTAAGTAGAATGCTTTATGATAATTTAGAGACAGCAGAAGAACATAATGTGTTAAATTTTAAAGAATTTCTTGGGAAAGGTATAAGCGGTAAAATTAATAATGTTGAAATAAAAATTGGCTCTTCTAGTTTTGTTAATTCTAATGAAATTCAAAATAATCAAACCAGTATTTATATTAAATTTAACAATATAATTAAAGGTAAATATGTTTTTCAAAATTCTTATAGAAAAGGATTGTTAGAGGTATTTAAGGCTTTAGCTTCCAACTTTAAAATCGCAATTCTTTCGGGAGACAATGAAGGCGAAAAACAAAACTTAGAAAGTATTTTACCTAATGAGTCTCAAATTTTATTTGGACAAAAACCTGAAGACAAATTGCAATATATCAAGACATTACAAAATGATAATAGAAATGTAATGATGTTAGGTGATGGCTTGAACGATGCAGGTGCTTTAGCTCAAAGTAATGTTGGAATTGCAATTTCAGAAAATATCAATGTGTTTTCTCCAGCATGTGATGGTATTTTAGATGCTGATAAATTTGACAAACTTCCAGACTTTATTAAACTCTCGCATAAAACCATAACAATCATTAAAATAAGTTTTATAATTTCCTTCATTTATAATATTGTAGGTATGTTATTTGCAGTAACAGGAAATCTATCTCCAATTGTTGCGGCAATACTAATGCCTATAAGTTCAATATCAGTTGTATTATTTGTTACTATTAGTACCAATTATTTAGCAAAAAAAATATTATATTAGCACTTGTTAATCAAATGTTAATTATTTAATCAAAAACATGACTTTTATCATGTTTTTGATTTTGAACATTTCTTTAATTTGTTTTAACTAAAAAAACTCAAAAGTGAATATCCTATTCATGCTTATCATTGCAAGCCTGTTTATAGCAATTATTTTTTTTATATTGTTTATAAAATCTGTGAAATCAGGTCAATATGATGATGTTTACACACCATCTGTTCGTATGCTTTTTGATGATGAGTTAGTGAAAGTTGATAATACTGATAAAAATAATACTAAACCTTGATTAATAACTAACTTAATTTTTATATGGAAAAAGAACAATTTTATTATGACAACAAGATTGTAAAAATGTTTTTCATTGCTACAGTTGTATGGGGTGTTGTTGGCATGCTTGTCGGGCTAATGGTCGCCTTTTTATTTAATTTTCCAAATTACATGGAAGGAATTTCATGGTTAAGTTTCGGTCGATTACGACCATTACACACAAATTCTGTTATTTTTGCTTTTGTAGGAAATGGTTTTTTTGTTGGAATGTATTATTCAATGCAACGATTACTCAAAACTAGAATGTTTAGTGATGCGTTGAGTAAAATACATTTTTGGGGGTGGCAATTAATTATTGTTGCAGCAGCAATTACATTACCCTTGGGTCTTACTTCATCAAAAGAATATGCTGAATTAGAATGGCCTATTGACATTGCTATTACTCTTATCTGGGTAGTAATGGGTATTAATATGATTGGTACCATGATAAAAAGACGTCAACGTCATATTTACGTTGCCATCTGGTTCTATATAGCAACATTTGTAACTATTGCTGTTTTACATATTTTTAATAATTTAGAAATTCCTGTATCTGCTTTTAAAAGCTATTCTGTATATGCCGGTGTTCAAGATGCCTTGGTACAATGGTGGTATGGCCATAATGCGGTGGCATTTTTCTTAACTACACCTATGTTGGGTTTAATGTATTATTTTGTACCAAAAGCTGCAAACAGACCCGTTTACTCCTATAGATTATCAATAATTCACTTTTGGACTTTGATATTTATTTATATATGGGCAGGACCTCACCATTTATTATATACTGCTTTACCTGAGTGGGCCCAAAACTTGGGTACTGTATTCTCTATCATGCTAATTTTCCCTTCATGGGGTGGTATGATTAATGGTTTATTAACCTTACGTGGTGCTTGGGATAAAGTGAGAGAAGATCCTATTTTAAAATTCTTTGTTGTTGCAATTACCGGTTATGGTATGTCAACGTTTGAAGGTCCAATGCTTTCTTTTAAAAATTTAAATGCTATTGGTCATTATACAGACTGGATCGTTGGTCATGTGCACATTGGTACTTTAGCCTGGAACGGGTTTATCATTGCAGGAATGCTTTATTGGTTAGCAAAAAAATTATGGAAAACAGAATTGTATTCTACAAAATTAGCCAATACTCATTTTTGGATAGGTACTTTGGGTATTTTATTTTATGCCATACCTCTTTATGTAGCAGGCTTTACACAAGCTGCTATGTGGAAGCAGTTTAATCCTGATGGAACTTTAGTATATGGTAACTTTTTGGAAACTGTTACTCAAATTTTACCAATGTATGCCATGAGAGCTTTTGGTGGTACATTATACTTTATTGGATTTCTTATCATGGCGTATAACTTGGTAAAAACAGCAAAAGTAGGAAGTGTTGTTGAAGATGAATTGGCAGAAGCTGTTCCATTGAAAAAAATAAGTTCTTCAAGAATTACAGGAGAAGGATGGCATTCATGGTTAGAAAGAAGAACAGTTTTATTTACTATTTTAACTACAGTTGCCATATTAATTGGTGGTGCAGTAGAAATTATTCCTTTGCTGGTGGTTGATTCAAATATACCAACT
>DAOVTF010000101.1 GCA_030633225.1 Flavobacteriaceae bacterium | reverse complement strand
GTAACATACCAACCTAGAATAATGAGAAAAATAAACTCATTTATATTATTACTATTTAGCACAATTGTGTTTGCCCAAAATACAAAAATTGACAGTTTGACTTTGGAGTTAAAAAATACAAAAGACAAATATGAAATAGCAAATATAAACCTACAATTGGCTAAACAATATGAGCGAATTGATATTAAAAAAAGTAAAGAATTTACGCATCGTTCCCTTCAATACAAATCCAATGACTCATTACTAGCTGAAACTTACAACCAGTTAGGACGCATCTCTTTTTTTGAAGCACAATTAGATTCTGCATCTTTATACTTTGAAAAAACCAAACAGTATTTTAAAAAATCTAATAATCAAAAAAGAATAGCCGAAATAAATATAAGCTTAGGTGCGGTACAGTTAAAACAGGCGAATTATAATAAATCCATTGAAACACTTACCAAAAGTGCTTCTTTTTTTGAAAAGAATAATGACCAGATTAATGCTGCAAAATGTTATAATAATATTTCCAGTGCTTTTGCTGAATTAAATAATTATTCCAAAGCCATTGAATATAGCAAAAAGGCATTGCTTATTTTCGATGATCAAAACCTTTCACAATATCAGTTGATTACATTACCAAATTTGGCCATGCAATTTTTAAAAAATGGTGATACTGCAAAAGCAATTGATTATAATTTAAAAGCAGAGAAATTAGGAATTCAAAAAGGAAATAAATATTGTTTAGCTACAATTTATAATAATTTGGGAAGTATATATTTAGATAAAAACCCTCAAAGAGCGAAAGAATACCTTTTAAAAACTCTCAAATTGAAAAATGAAATGAACCTTATAACAGGTATTGAAATTACACAGGGTAACCTTGGGTATTTACATTTTAAAAATAAAGAATTCAAAAAGGCTATTCAATATTATGATCTGGTTGTGCAAAAAGTAAATGGCAAACAACTAATTTTTGCTTACGATATGCTAAAAGACTGTTACAAAGGATTAAATTCAATTGACACAGCCTTAGAATATTCAGAAAAATCAAAAATACTAACCGATAGCATATTAAATAGTGAAAACCAAAAACAAATTTTAGAAATTCAGACCAAATATGAAACAGCCAAAAAAGAAAGAGAAATTGAAACGTTAAAAGCTAAAAATATTGAGATAGATTTTATAAGAAAAATCAATAGAAATTTATTATTTGCAGCAATAATTATCTTGATATCACTATTTCTATTGGTCATTACTAATTTAAGAAATTACAAAAGAAAAAAGCTTTTAGCAAAACAAAAGCATACTATTCAAACACAAAATCTTGAAAAACGCTTAAAAGACCAAGAATTAAATGGTATTGATGCCATAATTGATGCACAGGAAAAGGAACGTATTAGAATTGCAAATGATCTGCATGACAATTTAGGAAGTAAAATGGCCACACTTAAACTATATATAGAAGAAATTTCGAACATAAAGAATCACAGAGAAAAGGAAGTACTACTTAGTAAATTAAAAAAACTGGCTGACAATACTTATAAAGAAATCAGAACTATAGCTCACAAAAAAAACTTTGGAACATTTATCAATAAAGGGTTGATACCTTCTATTCAAGCAATAGCTAATCAAATTTCCAACTCCCACAAATTATCTGTTAAAGTAATCAATGTAAATGTTGATAAACACATTAGCAATACAATTGAAATTCAAATATTTAGAATTGTTCAAGAGCTTTTAACAAATTGCATTAAACATGCAGATGCAAATGAAGTTATTATACAATTTTCAGAGTATGAGCAAATTTTAAACATAGTTGTAGAAGATAACGGCAAAGGTTTTGATAAAAATAAAACAACTTTTGGCATTGGTCTCAAAAATATCAATGATCGAATAAAAAGAATAGGAGGCACTATGAATATTGATTCAGAATTAAACATTGGGAGCTCCATAATTTTAGATGTCCCTTTATAGGTTCTGAAGATTTATAGTTTTAAAAGAATTAGATATGAGTATAGATATTGTAATAGCCGATGATCACAAAATTTTTATTGATGGCTTAAAATCTATTTTATCAAAAAAAATTGGAATTAGAATTGTTGGAGAAGCAAAAAATGGGTTAGAAATCATTAAACTATTAGAAAACGGCTGTCAGCCGGATATTATCATTACAGATATTAGAATGCCAATTATTGATGGAATTTCTCTAACAAAAATATTAACAAAAGAATACCCAAATATTCCAGTACTTGCTTTAAGTATGCATGACCAAAGTGCTGATGTTGTTGAAATGTTAGAAGCAGGTGCAAAAGGATATCTAACTAAAGATATTGATATTGAAGAACTTGTTCAAGCTATTAATACAATAATGAAAGGCAATCACTACTTTAGTAAAAATTTACCTAAAGACATTCAAACTTGGTTCAATACTGATCGTAATTCTGGCAAACATATTTTAACCAGAAGAGAAAAGGAAATTTTACAACTTATATCTAATGGAAGAACAACCTTACAAATAGCGCAACAATTAAAATTAAGCCGGTTTACTATTGATACCCACAGGAAAAACATCCATAAAAAACTTGGTATTAAATCAAATACTGGTTTGGTAAATTACACATTAAAGCATTTAAGTTGATTATTCCTAAACCTATACACTTAAAGATAATTGCTAAAAGGCAGAAAGTAAAAGTCAAAAATTACACATTACATGTCCTTTAAATAGATTGAACACAAGAGTAAATCCAATTTAGATACAATTTTATACTTTAAAACAACCCATCAGGAGTAATTCCCAGCCATTTAAAATAAGTCATTGCCATAAGAATAGATATTCCCCAGGCTATGAATTGCATAGTTATTCCATACTTAAACCCATCGGTCATACTATACATATTTGTTGAGTATAATAGCAATGCAGGTTTACTATTAAAAGGAAGTGTATAAACATGTTCAATCAACATCGCTACAGGAAAAGCCAGACTCATTATAGGAAATCCAAATCGAACAGCTACTCCAATGGCAATTGGAATAAATATCATAGATCGCATAGTTTTAGATTGCATAAATAAAGCACTAAAAACCATTCCTCCCGTAAGAACAACATATAATAACCAAAAAGGTGTATTCATACCAAAACCCATGGCATCAAAAGCTGCATTTACAGAAATTTGAGGTAGATCAGTTACTTTAAAACCGGCTCCTAAAGTATATGCACCCGCCGAGAATAATAAAAGGTGCCAAGGTATATCAACGTCATTCCATTTTACAATTCCTATATTAGGTAATAAAGCAACAATGCCGCCTACAAAAGCAACAGCTGTTGGGCTAATTCCATGATACCTGTCGGTTACCCATAGTGCTAAAATACTTCCAAATATGAGCAAAGATTTTATTTCATTAAAACTAACTGGTCCTAATTTTTTAAGTTCCTTTTTCAAACTGTCCATCCCTCCTTCAATTTGAGGTTTTCTTTCTTCGGGTTTTAACGGAAAAATTACTTTTGTTCCTATAAACCAACCAATGATCATTAATAGCATTGCAACTGGAAAAGCAGCTTCCATCCATTGTGAAAAAAAGATATCCTTACCAATAGCACCAGCTATTAATGATGCTGCTAGCAAATTAGCTCCTGAACCTGTTAAGAAAGAAGAAGCACCCATATTGTTTTGGAACAAATTCTGCAAAAGAACATTTCGACCAAAATTATTTTTACTCTTGCTTGTCCCTCCATAAATTGCCGCAACTACCATGAATACAGGTAATAAAATTGCTGCTTTTGCTGTTGTAGCAGAGATGAAAAGAGACAATACTACGTTTATAACTAAAAAACTAAATATTACGGAATTAGCATTATGCCCGAATTTAATAATAAACCAAAGTGCAAATCGTTTAGCTACACCTGTTGCAACTAACATACTTGCCAAGATAAATGACATAATATTTAACCACATTACTTTATGCCCTAATTGATGATAAGCGTCAACTTCAGATAAAGTTCCTGTTAACACTAATGAAATAATTAAAATTAATGATGTTAAGTAATTTGGAATTGCCTCTGTAATCCAAAGAATTAAAGATGCTATAAAAATAGCTAACATAGCTCTATTGGAATGGATAAACTGTTCCATACCAATAAGATCAAAATTTTCCTTGGCACTAGCGCTTAATTTTGAAACATCAAAATTATTTAAAAAAGAAAGATCAAAAACATAAAGAATTAAAACAAAAAATATAATTGCCAAAGGAGACCCTATTTTCATCAAAATTTTTTCAAATTTTGATTTATCCCTTTTGGGAAGTTTCTCCATTTTATAGTTGTTCATATCTAGAACATCAAATTCTTTTTCTTTAAGGATTTCTTCAGTCATTTCTTTAGTTTATTGTTCATCCAGTTTTGGGTCTACCAGCGTAGGCAAGTTTTGGATTATAACAATCCTAACTCAAAACTATTAAATCGAAACTTTACTTATTATTTAGCATAAGGCTATCTGAAATTAACAAATAGCCTAATATAACTCTACCAATTTTTATATGGATTTTTCATTAACATAGAGTTGTAGTATTTTACTTCTCCTGTCACCTCTTCACCTAACCATTCTGGTTTAGAAAACTTAGTGTCTTCACTTGGTAATTCAATTTCAGCAACTGTTAATCCTTCATTTTCTCCATAAAATTCATCTACTTCAAAAAACAAATCACCATCGGTTTTAACGATAAAACGTGTTTTATCAATAGAACCAGGTTCACTAATTGCTAGAAGTGCGTTTGCATCTTCAACCGAAATTTCTTTTTCCCATTCAAATCTTGATGCACCACTTTCATTTCCAATTCCTTTTATTGTAAGAAAACCTTTATCACCCTTAATTCGAACACGTACAGTTCTTTCAGGTACTGTAGAAAGGAATCCTTGTACAATTCTTGTTTCTTTTGAGATGTGTTTTTTATAATCTCCTTTTACTAAAAACTTTCTTTCAATTTCTCTATTTGCCATAATTTCTTGTTTTGAGTTTTGAATTTCGGGTCTTTAGTTTAACCCGAAACTTGAAACATTTTTTTTTAGTTTGCCAACGGTTTGTTAATCCAACCAATAATTCTTTTGATTACTTGTAAATAGTTTAGATTTTCGTTTCCTTCTAATTTACAGTCAGTAATTGTTTTTTTGATATCTTCTAATTCAGTTGATTCAGAGTTGATTGTTACAACTTTTGCACCATTGATAAGTACATTTCCTGTTTCACAAATAGTATCATTAACCATATAACCAAAACGTTGTTTGTGCACTTTTACACCTTGTAAGTCAGCATGGTCATCAATCATTTTTAAAAATTCTTCCAAGGTATAAGTATCTTGAGTTAAAACTGGCATTTCAACTTGAAAAGCTGGAAACACATCATTCTGTAATACTTCTTTAGAGATAGGAAATTCACCTTTCATTAAAGGATTCCATTGCTCTAAACCATCAACAGTTTGCACATAAGTTTTGATATCCATTTTACCATCACGGATCTTTGTATTATTTATATCGTTAGTTTTTGACAATATATAAATTTCATCTGATTCTCTTTCCCATACTTTTTTTGGAACAGGACCTGATAAACGAGCCATTAATTTTGATGCTTCGTCAAAATTTTGTCCAAAAGTTCTAAACTCAAATCTTGGTTTAGAAATTTCTCCTATTTTCATTTCTGGTTTTCCCATAATTTTTTTATTTGTTTTTTAGTTTTGTGGTTTTTTAAAAACATAAAGTTTTGCTTCTGCATCACTAACTACGTAAATCTTATCATTTGCTATTGCAATTCCTTCTGCTTGTGTAACACTTATCGAGTATTTTTTTATTAATTCTCCTGTCAGTGTACATTTATTAATTGTTTTATTTTGGTCACTAACAATCCATAGATTATTAGATGAGCTTTCGTAGAAGATACCTGAATAATCTATAGCAAAATTCAAATCGTATTCTGCTATAACAGTAAAATCAGTTCTTAATCTTAACAATTTTCCCGGGTCTTTTTCATTCAATATAAAAATTGTATTACTGGTATTATCATAAGTAATTCCTTCCATTCCACTATTATCACTATTATTTTCATAATTGATCTTGTGTTTTGAAGAAACTCCTGTTATCATATCAAATTCAACAATTTCTTTGGTTCTTTCTTCTGCTAATAAAAGTTTATTTCCTATAAAAGTAGAAACTCCCTCTAAATCATTTCCTTGATAACTAAAAGTTTGGATTACACTACCAGTAGTTGATAATTTATAAACTTGAGCAGTATTATCGCTTACTGTATATAGTATAGTTCCTGCGCTATTAACTGCCAAACCAGATGGTTCTAAAACATCAATTTTATAACTAGCTTCCAACTCCAATAAATCTTTCGGAATTTCTCCATTATTATCACTACAAGAAGTAATAAAAACCAATCCCAAAAGGAAAATCAACAAGTCTTTTTTTATTAGTAGCATCCTTAAAAATTATCAGCTTACGGCTTTCACCGTAAGCTGATTAAAAATATTAATTATTGAACATTTAATTCATTCCAAAGGGCAGGATCTGCTTTAAAAGCATCTGATTGATCCGTTGTTCCACCTCCAGGAGTGTCATCTAAATACATTGAACCATCACTACCATAATAGTATTCAGCAGATGCAGTTGCAATTCGCACATAAAATGTAACTTTTGTACCTGTAACACCTGTATTCCCAGATAAATCTCCATTTTCATCTTCAGCATCAATATTTGCAAGATTTACTGTTACTCCTGTTTGAGTAAATGATGCATCATCTTCACCTTTTACTTTGTTTGCTTTTACATAAGCAGGTGTGTCTCTTACATCAAAATAAATTCTAGCTTCATCAATATTTTCTGTACTTGTGTAAGCTAAAACTATATTCATATCTGTACCAGGAACCGGGTTTGTTGGAAATACAACACTTGTTAATGGTCCATCAGTATAAGTAACTGTTTGATCAACTACATCATCATAAGAAATTGCTTCAACAGTATATGTTGGCCAAGTTGCACCAAGGTCATGATTAAAATCACTTATTACATTACCGTCTGCATCTTCTACTTCTAAAGGATAGTAGGTTTTTGTACCATCAACATATTCAACTCTTAAAT
>DAOVTF010000286.1 GCA_030633225.1 Flavobacteriaceae bacterium | reverse complement strand
TTCTATTAATTGCCTCTACATTTATTTTAACCGAATCATTTTTAGTCGCATATGCAGAATTTGATTTTCCCTCTAAATATAATCCAGCACAAGCTGTAATAATTTCTTTGATCTGTTCTAATTTAAAATTTCGCCAATGCTCATTCTCTAAAATATTGATCAAAGAATAAGCTGTAAGCAAATCTGGAATACTAGCAGATGGATCTAAAAAGTTAAACTCTTTTTCTACTTTATCTAATACCATTTTTATTTCAGACCCTCCCTCTACTCTATTCCATGTCGTATCAATACCTTCAAATAAATTATTCTTATCCGTTGGCATTTCTCCTTTTAAAAGCTCAATATATTCATTTTGATTTCCTCTTGTTCCTGTGTTACCAAAGCCTTGCGATTTATGCATACTTCTACTTAACGATGCTATTTCTGAATTTGACAATCCGCTTGACGGATAATAAACTCCAGTATTTATAGATAACATTTTAGATTTATCTGCTTTCTCAAATTTTTCTTTACTGCCATAAAACCACCAAGAAGTATTGAAAAATAACAGTTTTGTTTTCCAAGGTTCCACATCATTATTTTGGTGAGAGGAATTGGCAGCTAAATCAAAAGCTTCAACACTTAACATAGCAGAAGAAGTATGATGCCCATGTGTTTTACCAGCTGATTCCTCATTAAATCTATTAATTATAATATCTGGTTGAAAAGTTCTAACTACTTTAATAACATCACTCAAAACTTTTTCTTTATTCCAAACCTCTAAAGTTTCATCAGGGTGTTTTGAATATCCAAAATCATTTGCTCTGGTGAAAAATTGCTCTCCACCATCAATTTCACGAGCTTGTAATAATTCATTGGTTCTAATAACCCCCAATAATTCTCTAATTTCCGGTCCTATCAAATTCTGGCCTCCATCACCTCGGGTCAATGATAAATAGCCAGTTCTAGCATGAATATTATTTGAAAAATAGGAGATTAATCTTGTGTTTTCATCATCAGGGTGTGCAGCAAGATATAAAACGGATCCTAAAAAATTTAGTTTTTGAATGGAATGATGAATCTCATTGGGGTTTAACTTTTTTGGAATCTGAGAATTTATTGAAACAGTAAAAAATAAAAAAAATAGTAAAAAGCTAAATAATTTGTTCATTTGATAAATAAGTTAGTATTTCAACAAATCTAAAAAAATAAACCTATACATTATCCGTATTAAGAAAATCTTAACATAAAAGACCAAATTATCATAGATAAAAAGTAACCAGTCTTTTAAATAGGTAGAACCAATGTAGAGTATTTTTGTTGTAAATGGTTATAATTCTGATAGTTTGCATTTTATTTAGCAGCATGGATTGATACTATATTTTTGTTAAAAAAAATATAGTATCAATTTAAATTAATTTTTTGAGTTCAAGTTTAATATAATATATTTGTATACTTCTTATCACTAAGAATAAATCATTAATTTAAATTTTTATAAATGAAATTTATAGTATCTAGTTCTCAATTATTAAAACAGCTACAAATTTTAGGCGGTATTATTAACACAAATAATACATTACCAATTCTAGATAATTTTTTGTTTGAATTAAATTCAAATCAATTAAAAATTTCTGCATCAGATCTTGAAACAACAATGAGTACAACAATTGATGTTGAATCTGAAGAAATTGGTGCAATTGCAGTACCTGCAAGGTTATTGTTAGATATATTAAAGACTTTTCCAGAGCAACCATTAACTTTTAAAGTTGAAGATAATAATACAATTGAGATTAGTTCTGATAGTGGTAAATATGCCCTCGCTTACGCGGATGGTGAAGAATTTCCTAAAGCAGTTGAGTTAGAATCACCAAGTTCAACGACACTCACCGGTAACATTTTAGCAACTGCTATTTCAAAAACAATCTTCGCTTCAGGAAACGATGATCTACGTCCGGTAATGAGTGGTGTATTTTTTCAATTTTCTCCTGAGAATTTAATCTTTGTAGCAACAGACGCTCATAAATTAGTAAAATATATTAGAAATGATGTGAAGGCAAATGAAGTTGCTGAGTTTATTATGCCAAAAAAACCGCTGACTTTACTTAAAAATATTTTAGCCGGTGATGAAAACGATGTTACTATTGAATATAATGATACCAATGCAAAATTTATCTTTGGAAATAGCATATTAGTTTGCCGATTAATTGATGGTAAATACCCAAATTACGAAGCTGTTATACCTAAAGAAAATCCAAACAAACTAACACTTGAAAGAAATTCTTTTTACAATTCTGTTAGACGTGTTTCTATTTTTTCAAGTAAAACAACACATCAAATTCGTCTAAAAATGGCTGGTACCGAATTAAAAATTTCAGCTGAAGATCTAGATTTTTCTAATAAAGCAGACGAACGTTTACAGTGTAGTTATGAAGGTGATGATATGCAAATTGGTTTTAACTCCCGGTTTTTATTAGAAATGCTGAATCATTTAAACTCTAATGATATTCTTTTAGAAATGTCATTACCTAATAGAGCAGGTATTTTAACTCCAATTGATGGATTAGAAGAAGGTGAAGAAATTACTATGTTAGTAATGCCAGTGATGTTGAGTAATTAAAAATATTCTTATTAACTACCAACACATCTTCGATACAGGGGAAGAATTAGTGATGTGGTGAACTCATAATTAAGGTAATTTAGAAAGAATTAACCTATTTAAAATGATTCTATCTTACTATGTGTCAAAACATTTCATTCTTAAATATTTGTTAAATTCACAAAATAAAGGTACATTGCACCCGATAAAATAGTTGAATCCCCTTAGAATTCAATATATTTTTAGATTAACTTTTGTGTTTTATTATCCTAATATATTGATGATAAAATCATTAAATTGCTATAAAAAAAGTTTAACTAAAGTAAATATATGATAAAAAAACTACTCTTCCTTTTTACTTTTCTGTGTATTTATTCTTTTTCATTTGGACAAACTGATTAT
>DAOVTF010000221.1 GCA_030633225.1 Flavobacteriaceae bacterium | reverse complement strand
TGAGTAATAGACTCATCCGCTGTAGAAGAACCTACAAATGGGATCAATATATGACTTGCCTTAACAGAATCAGGTAATTGTTTTGTGTTTACTATTTTTGATAGTTTTAAAAATCCTTTTTCTTTATACGGACCATAAACAAAATTGATATCCTTATTAAAAAGAGAATCTGCTAAAATTTTTGGCAATTTACTATTTGTATAAAATTTATCATCAAAATTGTTATCTGAATCATTTTCTAAATTAAATTCTGCAATATTATTAGCGTTTTTAAATCCTACTATTTGAACATTAGATTTAGCTGCATTACTATACTCTTCGCGATCATTAATTAATTGAATCATTTCTGTTTCAATTGCTGCTTCATCTTCCTCAGTAGATTTAATATCAAACATTATATATTGAATATCTCTTGACTCTTCAACCTTGAAATCTTTAGAATTACTTTTTACATAACTTTTAATTTCATCTTTAGACACATCTATTAAGCTGTCAGGTATACTTGAAAATGGCACATAAACATAATCTAAATCAACATTTGTATTTTGAAAATAATAATTTGATTTACCTTCAATAAGTGTGCTACTTAAACCAGCACCTATTAATGAATTGTACGTATTTCTTTCTAAGTTTTGTTTAATGTTCTTTTCAAAGCTCAACCATCCTAGCCATTCTTTTTTACCTTGATCACTTTCACCAGCATTATCTTGTAATGTAGCAATATATTCTTTTAATTTTTCTTGATCAAAAAGTCCTGCTTCATTCAAAAATTGTGGATTTCTATACTGAGATACTTGACTAACAATTGCATCCCAAACATCTTTTTCACCAACAACAATTCCTGATTTTTCTAATTGAGTAGAATATATTTTCTCACTAACCAAACTATTCCATGCATTATTTACATTTTGCATATTGGTTGATCTTCCATCTGACCTGGAACGATAAAACTCTAATTGTTGCGCAAATTCTTCTCTATCAATTGTTTCTCCATTTACTTCGCCAATGTTTGTTTTGTTCTTATTAAAAAGATTTCCATCAAACAAACCACTAAGCACAAAGGAAAATAATGCTAATGCTATAATTATAATTAAAAATAGTGATCGCTCTCTAATCTTTGATAAAACTGCCATTTTCTTTTCTTTTAAATTTTAGGTTGCGAAAGTACAATATACCTTTTAATTATCAAGGGTTTTGAAGTAATTTTTTAAGTTGTAAAATACTGTTAATCTTTGGTTAATACTTTTAAGTAGACTTCTTCAATTTTAGAAGCAGATTCTTTTAAAATTGTAAATTGAAAGTGATCAATTTCAATAATTTCTCCAGTAGATGGAATATTTTCTGTATGATCCATAATTAAACCTCCTAATGTTTCATACGCACCATCATCCTTCAAATTCAATTGATAGGTTTCATTGAGGTAATCAACTTCTAATCGTGTTGAAAATTTGAATTCTTGATTGTTAATTCTTTCTTCTAATAATTGAATAGTATCGTGCTCATCTTCAATTTCTCCAAACAATTCTTCAATAATATCTTCAACTGTAATTAAACCAGATGTTCCGCCATATTCATCAATGACAATTGCAACACTCTTACTTTTTTTAATGAGATCATTCAAAACATCATGAATCATCATAGTTTCAGGAACTATTTCTATTGGCAATAAAATTGATCTAATGTTTTTTGGCTTTTTAAAAAGTTCAAAGGTGTGAACATATCCAATAATATCGTCCAAAGAATTATTATATACCAATATTTTTGACAAACCAGTATCTATAAAAAGATGCTTTAAATTATTTAATGATTCGTGAACATCAACTGCAATAATTTCTGTTCTTGGAATCATTGCTTCTCTTGCTTTTACATTGTGAAAATCTAATGCATTTTGAAAAATTTGAATTTCAGTATCTACATCTTCATCTACAGATTCTAACTGCTCAGTAATATAATCGCCAAGTTCTGCTTTACTAAAAGCTAGTTGTACTTGATCTTCTTTTGTGTTAAAAAATACTTTTAAAAAAAAGTCAGTTATAAATATTACAAATTGAGAAATAAAATAAAAAATAATAAAAAAGAAATAAGCGGGAATTGCAAAAATCTTTAAGGATTCATTTGCGTAAATTCTAAAAATTGCTTTTGGTAAAAATTCAGCTGTTACTAATATAATTATTGTAGAAATAAGGGTTTGAAGAAGTAAAAGAAAAAAATCATTTGAAATACTTGGCTCTAAAAATTTCATAATCAAATCACCCATAAAATATCCGTAAACCACTAATGAAATATTATTACCAACTAGCATTGTAGTAATAAATTTGGAAGGTTTTTGAGTTAACTTCGAAAGTGTTTTAGCGAGTAATGTGTCTTTCTTCTTTTCTAGTTCTATATGCATTTTATTTGCCGAAACAAATGCTATTTCCATACCCGAAAAGAAGGCTGAAAGTAATATTGAAATAATTATGATACTAACTTCTAAAATCATTCTTTACGATCATTTTCTTCAAACTTCTTTCGAAATTTCTTTCTAAAAAAATACATAAAAACAGCTAGTGCTGAAAATGCCAAAAAAATATATGCTTTTTGTCTTTCAGTATTCCAATTTAAAATAGTTTCAACTAGAAAAACAATTGCAATTAAAAGGTAAGCAATTTCAAAAAATTTATAATATTTTGCCATAATTCTTAATTATCATCAACATAAATAGTCGAATTGTTTATTGATTTCATATTTACTTTTGACAAATCTTCATTAGATTCAAAACCTTTTCCCTTAATTGTATCTGATCTTGTAATCAAAGTAAATTTCTTTTCAGTATAAATATAATGTTCATTCGCATCCCAAAAAAGTTGATCGGTACTTAATTTTGTGTTTTCGGCAAAATTGACAACATTAACATTATTCTTTACTTCAGATATATTTGTGTTATTAAAAGTAATAGAATAATTAGCTGTTAAAATAACCGAGTCGCCTTTTTCATCGTAAGTTATTAATTTAATCCCTTCTGGAAACTCAGAATATGGGTGACTTTTTCTATTTGAAAAGTCATGCATAACCGGAGCAATCAATTTGGTTGTTATTCTACCTGAATCTGTATGGATTAAATTGACATTTTTAGCAATTCCAATTGGTAAATTCTTTTCGGCTAAAAAATCTTCAACTTCTTTTATTTCATTACCACATGAAAAAAACATTGCTACTATAATAATAGTAGCAATGTTTAAAAATTTATTTGAAATATGTTTTAGCATATGCTAATTTACGGAATTCGTACCGTTTCACCAATCCAACAACCTACTTTATAAGGAGTACCTGAAGCTAATCCTTCTTGGAATATTAGTTTTTTTGATGGAGCACTTCCCATATAACTTTTAATATATTTATTTGCTGTTGATGTGATACCTGGATCAACTGCTTTTGCTTTTCTTGCTTTATCTGCAGCTGCAACATAAACCATTCGTTTAGAAATTTCGTCTGTACCACATGTATTTGCACTTGCAGCATATAAATTCGCAATTAATAAATATGCACTACCCATACTTGGTCTTTCTTTTAAAGCTTTTCGAGCATATTCTCTTGATTTTCCTCTTTGTCCTTTCTTTTTAAATATTAAAGCAACTCTGTAATGGTATTTTGCTTTTTTATAAGGATCCGATTCTAAACTAATTGCCTTATTAAAGTATTCTACTGCTTTATTTGTTTCATTTTTATCCATTAAAATACCTGCATAAAAAACATAAGCATCAGATGATGGTGCCGCGTTTACATAGGCCTCAACCATCGTTGGATAAATATTAGCTTCTGTACACCCTTTTTGATTTAATCTGGAAACAGCTCTTTTTAACCATTTAACATCCGTTTTATTTTTTTCAAAATTATCTTTATATAAAGGTACTAATCTTTCACAAGTAGCAACTTCACTTAACGTATTGTCTAAATAACCTTCAACTTGACCCAATGCAGTTAAGTTAACTTCACGAGCATGTTTTTTCTTCTTATCTTTTGATGACAAAGTCTGACCAGCAGTTTCTTTAGCATTTAAAGCATCAAGATCTTTAGAATATATATCCATTTTATTTCCAACTGCATCTGTAATATCATCATATGTGTCAAAAACCAATTGAGGGTTTGTGTCTTTATGGTGCGCTGTAAACGCTTCAAAATAATTACCTAAATTTTTAACACTCATCCC
>DAOVTF010000032.1 GCA_030633225.1 Flavobacteriaceae bacterium | reverse complement strand
CTTGTGTATAACTTCATTTAGAAATTCAAATTTAAATATTATCTTTTTATAAATTAGTAAAATAAAATCTTTACTGATATTGACAAAGCATAAAAAATATATGCAAAGATGTATAGATCTAGCCAAGAATGGATTAGGTATAACATACCCAAACCCATTGGTTGGTAGTGTTATTGTATTTGAGAATAGAATAATTGGAGAAGGATGGCATAAAAAAGCTGGTGAGCCACATGCTGAAGTTAATGCAATCAATTCGGTTAAAGATCAAAGCTTACTTTCAAAATCAACATTATATGTTAATTTAGAACCATGTTCACATTTTGGTAAAACTCCACCATGCTCCGATCTAATCGTTGATAAAAAAATTAAAGAAGTTATTATTGGTTCCATTGATTTGAATAGTAAAGTTAGTGGTAAAGGAATTGAACATTTAAAGAATAGTGGATGTCAGGTTGAAGTAGGAATTTTAGAAAAACAATGTAAAGAATTGAATAAAAGATTTTTTACTTTTCATAAAAAAAAGAGACCATTTATTATTTTAAAATGGGCAGAAACAAAAGATAAATTTATTTATCCAGCTATTCAAAAAAAGAGAAACTTGAAACCTATATGGATTTCTAACATCTATTCTTTACAGCTTGTGCATAAATGGCGAACAGAAGAACAGGCTGTATTGGTTGGTACAAATACTGTTAAAAAAGACAATCCTAAATTAAATGCAAGAAATTATTACGGAAAATCACCAATTAGATTAGCAATTGATAAAGATTTAACTATTTCTAAAAGCTTTAATATTTATGATGGAATGCTTGAAACGATAATTTTTACTAGTATAAAAAATATCAAAAACAACAATAATGTTTCATTAGAAAAAATTAATTTTTCAAAAAATGTAACAAAACAAATATTGAAAGTCTTATATAAAAGAGAGATTCAATCTGTAATAATTGAAGGAGGAACAAAAACATTGCAAAGTTTTATAGATCAAGACTTATGGGATGAAGCAAAAATTTTTACAGGCGATGTTTGTTTTAATGATGGTATAAAATCACCAACATTTACAAGTGAAAAAATAGATAAGAATTACCCTTGTCAAGTCTATAGAAAGGTAATAAAAAATGATAAACTAACAATTTACTCAAATGGTTAAAAATATAATTTTTGATTTAGGAAATGTTTTTATCGATCTGGACCATAGCGGTTCGCAAAATGAATTGCTAAAATTTGGCATGAAAAGTTTTAGTGATGAAATGATTGAAATTAATGCGAGCTATGATAAAGGATTGATTAAAACTGACGAATTTGTTGCATATTATTTAAAAATATTTCCAGGTAAAACTGAACAACAATTAATAAAATCATGGAATAGTATTTTGTTCGATTTTCCAAAAAAAAGATGTTCATTTTTAGAAAATATTACTAAGAAATATAAACTTTTTTTGTTTAGTAATACTAATGAATTGCATATAGATTATTTTAAAACTCAAGTAGGGTATGACTTTTATAACCGATTCTTAAATTGTTTTGAAAAGGTTTATTATTCCTACAAAATTAATAGCAGGAAGCCCGAATCAAAGTCGTTTAAAATGATTATTAATGAAAATAATTTAATTGCATCAGAAACTTTATTTGTAGATGATACTTTAATTAATATTGAATCAGCCAATAAATTAGGTATAAAAACATGGCATTTAAATCCGAATTTAGAAGATGTAACAGATCTGTTTACAATTAAAAGTGATCTATTTGATAAATTGGAAGCCGAATTGATATAACTTAAAAGATTCTTATTGCAAACCATTGACGAATATAGAACGCTTGCATTATCATCTCTAGAAGCGATTTTTAAAGAAAAAGGAAGTAAATTTTTAGGTTACGCTTTCCCCATTACTTCAGAAGATGAGGTTAACCCAATAATTTTATCATTAAAAGAGCAACATCATAAAGCTAGACATTGGTGCTATGCTTGGAAATTGGGAGTAGATAATGTTTCTTATAGAGCAAATGATGATGGAGAACCAAAGAATAGTGCCGGACAGCCAATTTATGGGCAAATACTTTCTTTTGAATTAACCAATGTATTAATAGTAGTCGTAAGGTATTTTGGAGGAACGAAATTGGGTGTGGGTGGCTTGATAAATGCTTACAAAACATCAGCAAAATTAGCATTAGAATCTTCTAAAATTATTGTTAAAACAATTGATATCCATTATTCCATTCTTTTTGATTACGTAGATATGAACAAAGTGATGCGATTAATTAAAGATAATAAAATAAATATTGAGAGTCAGATAATGGAAATGAATTGTGAATTTCTAATTTCAATTAGAAAGAAAGATGCTCAAAAGATAAAACAAGATTTTCTGGATTTACGTTGTGTAAAAATTAAAGAGATTTAATTTATAGTATAAATTTTATCTAATAAAGATTCTGGAGCTCTGGTCGGCTTGTTTTTTTTCATATCAATAAAAACTAAACTTGTAAAACCAGTAGTTAATAATTCTTGAGTTTCATTATAAATCTCAAAATCAAATTCAATTTTAACAGATGGTTTATTTTTTAAAGTGGTAACAATTGTAAGTAAATCATCATATTTAGCAGGTTTTATAAAATTAACATTTAAATTTAATACGGGTAGCATGATGCCAGATTCTTCTAAATTTTTATACGTAACCCCAAGATTACGAAGCCATTCACCTCTCCCGACTTCAAAATACTGAGCATAATTTCCGTAGTATACATAACCCATCTGATCGGTTTCACTATATCTTACTCTTATTTTTGTTTCATTTTTGATCATTTTTTTGTATTTTGCAAGTGCATTAGTTTACGGAAAAAATAATTAATAATCAATAGCAATTTTATTTTTTTATAATAAACTTTATTCACAAATTTGTACTTTAAATAGGGAGACCTATTTTTTCGAAAAAAAAGGGAAAAAATACTAATTCGAAATTTTTTACTAGAATGACAAGAACAGCATCCTCTGTATGGAATAATTGCCTCCTCTTTATTAAAGACAATATAAAACCACAAGCATATAAGACTTGGTTTGAACCGATAAAACCAATTAAAATATCAGGTGATGTTTTAACAATTCAGGTACCAAGTAAATTCTTTTTTGAGTGGCTAGAAGAGCATTATATAAAATTATTAAGAGTTTCTTTAGTTAGAGAGTTAGGTGATAATGCAAAATTGGTTTATGATGTTAGAATGGAAAATACCTATAGCAATAAAAAACCACATACAGTAAAATTTCCAAGTTCAAATAAAAAACCATTTAATTCTCAAGGTGTAACGGTACCTTTAGAAATTGATAAAAGAGAGTTGAAAAACCCTTTTATAATTCCAGGAATTCAAAAAGTTAAAATTGAATCTCAATTAAACCCTAATTATAATTTTGAAAATTTTATTGAAGGTGATTCTAATCGATTGGCAAGATCGGCTTCTATTGCAGTAGCAAATAAACCTGGAGGCACATCATTTAATCCATTGTTAATTTACGGTGGAGTTGGATTGGGTAAAACTCATTTAGCTCAAGCAATTGGAGTTAGAATTAAAGAAACATATCCAGAAAAAACAGTTTTATATATTTCGGCAGAAAAATTTACACAGCAATTTATAGATTCTGTAAAATCAAATACTCGAAATGATTTTATTCATTTTTACCAAATGATCGATATTTTGATTGTTGATGACGTTCAGTTTTTATCTGGTAAATCAGGAACACAAGATGTATTCTTCCATATTTTTAACCATTTACATCAAAATGGTAAACAAGTGATCTTAACATCAGATAAGGCACCGGTTGATATGCAAGATATAGAACAAAGATTGTTATCAAGGTTTAAATGGGGTCTTTCAGCTGAATTAATGGCACCTGATTACGAAACTCGAATTTCAATATTGCAGAGTAAGATGTTTAGAGATGGTGTTGAAATTCCAGAAGAAATAGTTGAGTATATTGCAAAAAATATAAAAACAAATGTTAGAGAATTAGAAGGTGTTTTAATTTCATTAATAGCTCAAGCTTCTTTCAACAGAAAAGAATATACACTTTCACTCACCAAGCAAATTGTAGACAAATTTGTTAAGAACACTAAAAAAGAAGTATCCATTGATTATATACAAAAAGTTGTTTCCAAATACTTTGAAATGGATGTTACTACTTTACAATCAAAAACCAGAAAAAGACATATTGTCCAAGCGCGTCAGTTAGCAATGTTTTTTGCTAAGCGTATGACAAAAGCTTCTTTAGCTAGTATTGGTTCTCAAATTGGTAGTAGAGATCATGCAACAGTTTTACATGCTTGTAAAACAGTTGATAATTTATCAGAAACCGACAAGCAGTTTCGTAAATATGTTGATGAATTAACCAAAAAACTTACTTTTTAAATTTAGTTTAATGAAAAAGGTTTTAATGGTTTGTCTAGGGAATATCTGTAGATCACCATTAGCCGAAGGTATTTTAAACTCAAAAGTTGATAAAAATGATGTGACGGTTGATTCAGCTGGAACTGGTGGCTGGCATATTGGTGAACTACCAGATAGCCGTTCTATTGAAGTTGCTAAAAATCATCAATTAGATTTGTCACTTCAAAGATGTCGAAAGTTTAGTTATTCAGATTTTGAGAATTTTGATATCATCTATGTTATGGATAAATCAAATTATAAGGATGTAATCTCAATAGCAAGAAATGAGAGAGATAAACAAAAAGTCCAATTGATTTTAAATGAGGTTTATACAAAACAAAACCTAGATGTACCAGATCCATATTATGGAGGTGATAATGGATTTGAAAATGTTTACCGAATGTTAGATGAAGCTTGTGAAGTAATTTCTAAAAAATTGTTAGTATCATGAGCTTAAATAAAGGGAATTTATACTTAATCCCTACAACTTTAGGAGATAATGAACCACTTGAGGTGTTACCAATGTCTGTTAAGAAAATAGTTGAGAATGTTAATTATTTCATTGTTGAGAATGAAAAAACAGCTAGAAGATTCATCAAAAAGATAACACCTCGAAAATCACAATCTTCTTTAAAATTATTTGTTTTAGATAAATATACTTCTGAATTAGAATCAAAATCTTATATAGACCCTTGTATCCAAGAGAAACATGTTGGGTTATTATCAGAAGCTGGTGTTCCAGCAATTGCCGATCCTGGTGCTAATATTGTTTTGCAGGCGCATCAAAAAAACATAAAGGTTGTGCCCTTAGTTGGCCCATCATCGATAACTTTAGCAATGATGAGTTCTGGTTTAAACGGACAAAATTTTGCTTTTAATGGATACCTTCCTATTGATAAAATGGAAAGAAAAAAAGCGATCAAAAATTTTGAAAAATTATCAAAAACTAACAATCAATCTCAAATTTTTATTGAAACACCTTATAGAAATGAAAAACTGTTTGGTGATTTTAAAAAGTTGCTAACTCCTTCAACTTTTTTGTGCGTAGCGGCTGATATTACCTTATCAACTGAATATATAAAAACACTTCAAACAAATGATTGGAAAAATGAGAACCCAAATTTACATAAGCGTCCGTGTATATTTATTATTCACAAAAATTGAATAATAATTTAAATTGTAGCATTTTTTATTGGCTTTACAAATGAAGTATCGTAACCTTTAAACTTCTTCATATAGTGTTGTATGTCACTTCCATAAGCATCGGAAAAAATAATTTTACCATTACTTCTCAAGTATTTTTTTACATTTCCAGCACCTGATAAATGTGCGGCAGCCAAAATACCTGATTCTGTAATTTCAATACCATTAATTTTTTTCCCTACACTTCGTTTAATATCTCTTATTAAAATCCATTTATTTAAAGAGCAAAGAGCTAGAAATGCATCTTCCTGTAATTCAGGATTATTTAAAAAATCTCGAGTGTTATAAATTTTTAATCTATTGAGTGTTGATACTCCAAATTGATATTTTCCTAAATATCCTAGTGTATTTACTTTATGGTATTTACCTTGAGATTCTTTAAAAGCCACAGCTTCTTTAAAACCAATAAATGAATTGTTGATGGTTGGCGTAAAAAAAACTTCGAAAGGAACAATGCCTTTGTTAACGGTAGAAATAGTGTTAGCTTTTGGTAAATTGTATTTTACCATTTTTCCAACATAAAGTTCTTGATTATTCAATTTAGTGAATGCAAAAAGCATAAATACACCAAGAGGGATAAGTATATAGTTCTTTTTCATAATACTGTATTTATTAGGTTAGGGGGTAATCTAAATAATACAAAGCTATTTTTGGCAAATATACAACTTATTTATAAACTAGGCTATGTTAAAAATTAGTTAAAACACTGATATATAATTATTTAAAAATATAGGGCATGAAATTTAAAATCGCCATTGCCTCTATATTCAAGGGTTGGCGCAGGAATTTTAATAAAATTAAAAATATTGAAAAAAGTTTTCAAAAAAGGTGATTTGGTGTCTATTTTAGTAAGGTCAACATCAATGCTAGTAAAAAATTGTCTGTAAGATTCAATAGGTTGTGGCGGAATAGTAGAAGTAAAGCCATTTTCAGGTAATCCATTTGCTCCATACCCTACAGCAACATTCAACCATTTTGGGATTTTACTTTCTTTGAAAAAAGACCATAAATTAATTGAAAACCAATAAGTCTGACCATTATAATCTTTTACTATTTGTTGAATAGTGTTTTCACCAAGTTTACCTGGATTATTTTTAGCATAATCGGTTGTTTGAAAAGAAAACTTGAATTGAATTCTTTGTTCATCCCATAATAATTCTTGTCCTATTAATAATCCGGCTCCCAGGGTATTAGCTAATACATCGCCAGTAGAAAATCCCCATTCTTCTGAAAATCCATCAAATATTTCGATAGTGGTTACAAATGCCCAACCGATTGTTGCACCATAAATCAATTGATTCTTCTTTGATTCCCCTGCCCATGCTAGTGCATCCATTCCCATTTTTCCTATATAATAAGAACTAAATGAATGTCCAAATTTATCCATTTGCATCCATGAAGTGTTGTCATTTAAAAAATGAAAACTCGAACGTGGATAATCAGCATACCATAATTGATTTAACCCGATTAAAGCAACACTTGCTCCAATAGCTTCAGTGATAAATACAGTATTTCTCCTACTTTTATTTAAGGTGTCAGGCCTCTGAAAAAAAGGAGTTTTTGTTTGAGAAATTACCTTAGTACTAATTACTAAGAAAAGAAAAATTAATAAATATTTATTTGATGGTTTAAATAATATATTAAATGGAATAAAGTTTTTTATTTTAGGGTTAAAGCACTTCATTCTAACGAATTATCCCTTGTTTATTAATCCAGTTTTGATATTTTCTAGCATTGATATTGTGTTGGGATAGCGACCGTGCAAATTCATGCTGCCCTGGTTTTTCAACACTGGCACACATATAAAAATATTTATGATCATTGGGGTTTAATACTGCTTCGATAGACGAAATATCTGGCATACCAATAGGCCCTGGAGGTAAACCGAAATTACTATATGTATTATAAGGTGAATCGATAGATAGATCTTTGGTTAAAACTCTTTTGATTTCAGTTTCTTGACCATATTTTTGTTTGATAGCATATATAATTGTAGGGTCTGCTTGAAGAGGCCAAAAATCTTTTAAGCGATTCAAGTAAAGACCTGCAACCATAGGTCTTTCACTAATAGTAGCAGTTTCTTTTTGAACAATTGAAGCTAATGTTGTCACTTGAAGTGGGGTTAAGTTTTGTTTTTTAGCTTTTTCTAACCTTTCTACATTCCAAAATGATTTGTATTCTTTAAGCATTTTGTTTCTAAACTCCTCAGCTGACGTATTCCAATAAAAATTGTATGAGTTAGGAATATACATTGCTAAGGCGGTATTCTTAGAAAAATTATTGCTTTTTAAAAAATCAGAATCTATAAAAGTTTTTAAAATTGATATGGAGTCGGCTTCGATTTGATTAGAAATTCTTCCTGCCAAATTTTCAAAAGAATCTTGATTATTAAATGTGACATTAACAGTTTCAGGCTTTCCTCCACGCAGATGATCAACCAATTCATCATTATTCATAGCTTCTGTAATTTTAAATTTCCCTGCTCTTATTTTATTAGGATAATTCTTCTTTTCTGAAACCCAATTAAAACTATTTATATTATTCAAATAAGGGTTAATTAATTCAGAAACTTTAGCAATATTCGCATTTGTTGGGATAAATATATAAGTTGTTTCAGTAACATTTTTATGGTATATTTTATTATAAAAACGGTAAGCGATAGCCCCACCTATTAGAAAAATTATACCAACAATTATTAAGACTTTCTTTTTCATTTTTTTGAATTAATTAATTGATATAAATTCACATTTTTATATAAATTATCACTATTTATCCAATCTTTCATTGTTCCAATAATATTGAAATCTAATTTTTCAAAAAGTGCAATACTTTTTAAATTATCGTAAGGGATATTAGCATAGATTTGGTGTAAATTTAATTTTTTAAAGGCGTAATTTATAAATAGTTTTAAAGCCTCAAATGCAAAGCCTTTATTTTGATATTGTTTTAAAATTAAAATTCCTATTCCTGCCCTTTGATGTTGCGGATTATAATCAAAAAGATCAATTAAACCAATATTGATCTCATTTTCTACATCAACAATGACCAATCTTAACTGTTTAGCTTCGTAAATATCTTGATGTGCATTAGCTAGATATTGTTTTAAAATATTTTTGGAAAATGGAGTTTGCGTGCTGCTAACTTCCCAAAAATCTAAATCATTTTCAGTAGAAAACAAAAAATCTACATCTTCTGGTTCTAAGGCTCTAAGTCTTATTATTTTATTTTGAAGTAATTGCATTTTATATTTCAATTTCACCTTTAAAAACAAATGTTGCAGGACCTTTTAGTATAATATTTTTATAAGTATTGTTTTCAACTAAAAAACTAACTTCTAAATTACCACCTAAAGTATTTAAATTGATTATGTTAATTTTTGATCTATTTGATTGATGACTTGCAATTGCTACGGCAGTAACACCTGTACCACAACTTAATGTTTCATTTTCAACACCACGTTCATACGTTCTGACTTTAAAAGTATTTGCATTGACTTGTTCTACAAAATTCACATTAGTGCCTTCATCAAAATAAGGTTTACCATATCTTATTTCTCTACCTTTATTATATATATCAATACTTGATAGATCTTTTTCAAAAGAAACATGATGAGGTGATCCAGTATTTAAAAATAAATGATTTTCATGATCTTCGATATCTTTTATATTAACATCATTCATATTTAAACTTACTAGGTCATTACTTATTGTTGCTTTGTAAATTTTATTCATTGCTTCAAAAGTAGTTTTGGTTTTAAATATTTTTAAAAAACTTGCATATTTCACAATACATCTACCTCCATTGCCGCACATTGAACCAGGTTTTCCATTTGCGTTGTAATAAACCATTTTAAATTCACTTATAGATGAATTTTCTAAAAGTATTAAACCATCTGCTCCAATACCAAATTTTCTATCACAAAATTTTTGGATCATTTTGGTATTTTCTTTTGGGAACTCATTATTTCTATTATCTATAATAATAAAATCATTACCCGTACCTTGATATTTATAAAAATTAATTTTCACATCACAAATGTAAGAATTCTGACAAGATTTTAAAGCTGTTAAATAATAGTTAAAGTGTTAAAAATTGTGAGTATTGTATTATTTTTGATAGAATACATGTTTAAAACAATAGTTATTATGAAAAAAATATTGACTTTAATTTTAGTATCTGCTTTGGGTGGTGCTTTGAGTCTAGGAACTTATTTGGTTTTTTTTGATAAATCAGATATAGTTGAAGCATCAAACGAAAATAGTATATCTACAGTTATTCCCGCTAATTATAAAACGGGAATTGCAAATGCAGCTGAAAAAACTGATTTTACGGTAATTGCAGAAAAAACAGTAAATGCAGTAGTTCACGTTAAAAATGTTTCTACAGCTCCTACAAATTCAAATCCATTATATCAATTTTTCTATGGTACATCAGACCCAAGTATGCAAAGAATTGTTGGTACTGGCTCAGGAGTAATAATATCTCCAGATGGCTATATTATTACAAATAATCATGTAATTAAAGGTGCGAAAAAATTGGAGATCACACTTAATAATAAAGAAACTTATAATGCAGATATTGTTGGAGTAGATGAAAGTACGGATATAGCGCTGTTAAAAATCAATCAAGAAAATTTGCCTCATATATTGATAGGAGATTCTGATAATCTACAGGTTGGTGAATGGGTTTTGGCAGTTGGTAATCCTTTCAATTTAACATCAACCGTAACGGCAGGAATTGTAAGTGCCAAAGCAAGAGATATTAATATTTCAAATAATAATAGTAAGATAGAATCTTTTATCCAAACCGATGCAGCTGTTAATCCTGGAAATAGTGGAGGAGCTCTAGTAAATGTAAGAGGAGAGTTAATAGGAATTAATACAGCAATATCTTCACAAACAGGATCTTATATAGGTTATTCTTTTGCTGTCCCCTCCAATATTGCTAAAAAAGTAATTGAAGATATTTTAGAATTTGGTAACGTTCAAAGAGCTTATTTAGGAATTAATTATGAGGAGTTGAATAGTGAAAAGGCAATTGATTTTGGAATTTCTAATACTGAGGGAGTGATGATTACCAGAGTATTAGATCATGGCGCAGCTAAGGAAGCTGGTTTACAAGCCAATGATATAATTACAAAAATGGATAATGTAAAAATCACTCAATTTTCTGATTTGCAAGGATTTTTAGGTTCTAAAAGGCCAGGAGATGTTGTTAAGGTTAGTATATTAAGAGATGAAAATGATTTGGTTGTTCCTTTAAAATTAAAAAATCAATTTGGAAAATTTGAATATGGAAATAGTGATTTTTCTAGTTATTTTATCGGAGAGTTAAAACCTATTTCTAAATCTGAAATGAATAGATTCAATATTAATTATGGTGTTAAAATTGTAGATTTAAAAAACGAAGAATTACAAAGAACATATGGGCT
>DAOVTF010000213.1 GCA_030633225.1 Flavobacteriaceae bacterium | reverse complement strand
TTAAAATTTTTGTACCTAAGCCCGGTACAGGTTATATAACTAACCCTAAAACTGCATTTAGCCAAGTAAACACGCAACCAATTGGAGTATATAGGTTAACCGATGATTTGGATAAAAAATTTGTTTATACCAATTTAAGCTTAGCTCAAGAATTACTGAATTATAGACCAAATCAAATCTCGGCAATTGAATTAAAAATTGACAATAAAAGAAATATAGGTAATGTTAAAGAAGATTTACAGCAATATCTAGGTAACAATTATAAAATTCAAACCCGTGAGCAATTGAACTCTGTTTTTTATAAAATGTTGAATACTGAGAATTTAGTTTCTTATTTAGTTTTTACTTTAATTTTAATAATTGCCCTTTTTAATGTTATTGGTGCTATTGTGATGATGATTATTGATAAAAAAGATAATTTGAAAACACTTTTTCATTTAGGGTCAACAATTCAAGAAATAAGAAAAATATTTGTTTTACAGGGTTTTTTGTTAACAGTTTATGGGTTAATAATTGGATTAATAATTGCTATTCCGTTTGTGCTTTTACAAAAAAAGTATGGATTTATCATGATAACACAATCGCTGGCATATCCTGTTGAATTTCATTTTACTAATGTTTTGATTGTTGTAATAACTATTGTTGTTTTAGGTTTTTTAGCAGCCAAAATTGCCAGTGGAAGAATAAGTAAAAAGTTGGTTGAAAACTAACAGATTTGAGATAATATAATTCTCTTCAATTTATTCTTTTTTATTCAAGGTGTAAAAAAAAGTAAAATTTCTAACCAAACTTATTCAAAACATCTTCAAAAACATTAAAAACATCTTCTTTGCTATCAGAAGTTACCATTTTTAATCGATATTCTTTAAAGTGAGGTATTCCTTTAAAATAGTTAGTATAATGTCGGCGTGTTTCAAATAATCCCACACGTTCACCATTCCATTTCATAGCCATTTCTAAATGCTGTTTGGCAGTTGCAACTCTTTCTCTAATTGTTGGTGGGTTTAAATGTTCACCAGTTTTAAAATAATGTTTTACCTGAGCAAAAAACCAAGGGTTTCCAATACTTGCTCTGCCAATCATTGCTCCATCTAAACCAAATTTATCTCTCATGATCATAGCCTTTTCAGGAGAATCAACATCGCCATTGCCAAAAACAGGAATATGCATTCTAGGGTTATTTTTAACATCGGCAATTGGTTCCCAATTTGCTTCTCCTTTATACATTTGAGCTCTGGTTCTACCATGAATTGCTATTGCTTTTGTTCCAACATCCTGTAGTCGTTCGGCTACTTCTAATATTTGAATAGAATCATGATCCCACCCTAAACGAGTTTTTACAGTTATAGGAAGATTGGTGTGTTTTACCATTTCTTCTGTGAGTTTAACCATAAGCGGAATGTCTTTTAATATTCCTGCTCCCGCTCCTTTGCTCACTACTTTTTTTACTGGGCAACCAAAGTTAATATCAATAAAATCAGGTTTTGATCTTTCAACAATTTCTACAGTTTTTAGCATGGAATCTAAATTGGCACCAAAAATCTGAATGCCAACCGGACGTTCTTTATCGTAAATATCGAGCTTTTGAATACTCTTTGCGGCATCTCTAATCAACCCTTCTGAAGAAATAAATTCTGTATAAACAACATCAGCACCTTGCTCTTTACAAAGAGCACGAAAGGGAGGGTCACTCACATCCTCCATAGGTGCAAGTAATAATGGGAATTTTCCTAAGTCTATTTCTCCAATTTTTGCCATTTTATCAAGAATATTGAGCGGTAAAAATATTCAAAACTTTCGACTTTTAACTTCTAACGTTTTACATTTTTTTATCGTTATTTTTTCCACTTTAAGCGATATTTTAATTCCTTTTAAAAAAGCTACTTTTGTTGCCAACTAAAATTAAAAAAATGAAAATCAAATTTATACTTGTTTTAACTGTAATTTCAATATTAAGTTGTAAATCAACTCAAGAAGAAAAAAAGACAACTACACATAAAAAAGAAGATGCTGCATCTGGTGCTACAACAATAGTTAATGTTGTTCATTACCCACAAGAAAAACACTTGACCAATATTAAACAATTAACGTTTGGAGGCGATAATGCAGAAGCTTATTGGAGTTTTGATGGTAAAAAATTGGTTTTCCAAGCGACAAACCCTGCTTGGGATTTGAGCTGTGATCAAATATTTACCATGAATATTTCAGATGATTTGAGTAATGGTTCAAAACCTCAATTAATAAGCACAGGATTAGGTCGTACGACTTGTAGTTATTTTTTACCAGGAGATTCTACCATAGTGTATTCTTCAACACATTTAGGTAGTAAAGATTGCCCGGAAGTTCCAAAAAAAGAAGATTATGGAGGTAAATATGTTTGGCCTGTTTATGAAACGTTTGATATTTTTGTTGCCGATGTAAATGGTAAAATGGTAAAACAATTGACTAATGAAACTGGTTATGATGCAGAACCAACGGTTTCGCCTAAAGGAGATAAAATTGTTTTTACTTCAACAAGATCTGGTGATTTAGAATTATTTACAATGAATATAGATGGTTCTGATGTACAACAAGTTACTAATGAATTAGGTTATGATGGAGGTGCTTTCTTTTCACCAGATGGAACAAAATTAATTTTCCGTTCTTCACGCCCAAAAACTGAAAAAGAAATTAAAGAATACAAAGATCTTTTAGAGCAAGGATTGGTAATGCCTACTAATATGGAATTATATGTTTGTAATGTTGATGGTAGCAATATGAAAAAAATTACTAATTTGGGAAGTGCTAATTGGGCACCTTTCTTTCACCCTAATGGTGAGAAAGTATTGTTTTCAACCAATCACCATAAAGAAAAACATGATGGATTTAATTTATTTATGATTAATGTTGATGGATCTGGATTAGAGCAAATCACGTTTGATGCTGTTTTTGATGCATTTCCAATGTTTTCACCAAATGGGAAACAATTAGTTTTTTCTTCAAATAGAAATAATGGGGGAACTCATGAAACTAATTTATTTCTTGCAGACTGGGTTGAGTAAAAAAGTTAATCAAATGATAAGAGTAAAGATTTAGCAGGTAATTTTTAATCAACATTTAAAGTTAATACCAATAAAATACAATGGTAAAGTTTTATGACTTTGCCATTTGTTTTTTTCGCTATCTTGCAACACTCTTAAAATATGTCATTTTTGAAGATGAAGAACATTAGAAATTTTTGCATAATTGCACATATTGACCATGGTAAAAGTACCTTGGCTGATAGACTTTTAGAATTTACTAATACGGTAACTGATCGTGAAAAACAAGATCAATTGTTAGATACAATGGATTTAGAGCGTGAACGTGGTATTACCATAAAAAGTCATGCAGTTCAAATGGATTATGAACAAGATGGAGAAAAGTATGTTTTGAACTTAATTGATACTCCTGGTCATGTTGATTTTTCTTACGAAGTTTCTAGGTCTATCGCTTCTTGTGAAGGAGCACTATTAATTGTTGATGCTGCTCAAAGTATTCAGGCGCAAACTATTTCTAATTTATATTTGGCTTTAGACAATGATTTGGAAATTATTCCGATTTTGAATAAAATTGATTTACCAAGTGCTAATCCTGAAGAAGTTACAGATGATATTGTTGATCTTTTAGGTTGTGATCCCGAAGAAATAATCCACGCAAGTGGAAAAACAGGGTTTGGAATGGATAAAATTTTAGAAGCGATTATTGAAAGAGTTCCGGCTCCAAAAGGTGATCCTGATCAACCATTACAAGCATTAATTTTTGATTCGGTATATAACTCTTATCGAGGAGTTGAAACTTATTTTAAAATCATGAATGGTGAGATTAAAAAAGGGCAACGGATTAAATTTATGGCAACTGATAAAGAGTATTTTGCCGATGAAGTTGGAACATTAAAATTAAATCAAATTCCAAAACCATCTATTAAAACTGGTGATGTTGGCTATTTAATTACTGGTATTAAAACGGCAAGTGAAATAAAAGTAGGAGATACTATTACTGATGCTGTTAACCCATCCCAAAATAAAATTGATGGATTTGAAGATGTAAAACCAATGGTATTTGCAGGGATTTATCCAGTTGATACGGATGACTATGAAGAGCTAAGAGCTTCAATGGAAAAATTGCAATTAAATGATGCTTCATTAGTTTTTGTCCCTGAAAGTTCAGCAGCATTAGGTTTTGGTTTTAGATGTGGATTCTTAGGGATGTTGCATTTAGAAATTATTCAAGAAAGATTAGAGAGAGAATTTGATATGACGGTTATAACAACCGTACCAAATGTATCT
>DAOVTF010000056.1 GCA_030633225.1 Flavobacteriaceae bacterium | reverse complement strand
TCTTTTAGTAAAAGTAGGTATTTTACTGGCTCTAGCAATCTATGGGTTTTATTTGAATTATACGGAGCAAAAAAAAATAAAAGCGTATTTTGTTAGTATTCATCAAGAATTAGAACCTGCAATTAAAAATGGAGAAGTAAAGAGTAAACAAATAGACTCATTGGTTATAAAGGTTTCTAATTGCCTCCAAATATTGAATTCTAAAAATAACGATTCATTAGTTTATTTACGAGAGAATTTAGGACCACTTGTTCGTGTTAACAACCAACCTTTTTCATTTCCTGCAATTAAAGAACTTTTAAATAGTAGTCATTTCTCTAAAGTAAAAAATAAAGAAACAGTAAATCTTTTAAGGGAATTACAACAACAATTAGCTACAATAAATGATTCTTACAAGTTTAGTAAAAATAGACATCTACTTTCTATTGAGCCATTTATGAATGAATTTATTAATTATTCTGAAATTGCACTACCAAAACAAAAAGCAATACTAATTGAAGGAGGCCCTCCAACAGATTATAACAAAATGTATGAAAATATGATCTTGTGGAATTTGTTATCTCAAAAACTAGAAGGCTATAAATTACAGGTTATTAGACAAGAAGAATTTATCAAACTATTACAAGTACTAAATAGAAATCTTAAAAACCAGATTGAGAAATAAAAAGTATTATGAAGAACAAAACAATTTTTACATTTATGGTTGTCTTCTTATTAATGGCATCGACAACAACAATTATTGCACAAAGACTTCCTCATAAATCAGTTAATTCTGGATCATGGCGTCTAATAGGAACAACCAGAGTAAGTGGTGGTGGTGGTGATAATGATATTTTAAGGCTAAACGGCCCTGGGGATAATTTTAGAAAATTAAAATTTAAAGTAACAGACTCTGGTTTAAATATGCTTCGTATGGAAGTTGTATACGATAATGGAGGAAGACAAAAAGTAGAGATAAGGCAAAATATAAACAAAGGCGGTGAAAGCAGAATTATTGACCTTAACGGAGGAAAAAGAAGTATTAGAAGTATCAAGTTTTGGTATACAGACAAAGGCTTTCTAAACGGAAAAGCAAAAGTTACTGTTTTTGGCAGAAAATAATTTAATCCATTTTTTAAATACAACAAACTATAAAGCCATGAAAAAATTACACTTTATTCTTTTTTTAATCTTAATTTTTCCTTCATTTTTAATTGCACAAGATGGAAATCAAGAAATAGCGAGCGATACTACCGAGGTAGATACTAGTGCTAATTTATTGTCAAGAAAAACCCTTACGGGGAAATGGGGAGGTCTTCGTACAAAGCTTCCTGAAAAAGGCATTATGTTTAAAGCAAGCTATACTAGTTTTTATCAAGGAATGGTTAGTGGTGAAGGAAATAACGACTTTGAGTATGGAAGTAAACTAGGGATTGCCACCGTTTTTAATGGAAAAAAACTAGGTTTATGGGAAGGCTTTTTTGCCATTGCTCGTATGGAATATAATATGGGTCATTCTGTAAATCAACGTGGCGGAACCGCATTGCCAGTCAATACAGCATTGGCTTATCCAGGTATTGAAGGTGCAGATCGTTGGGATATGAATATTTACTTTATTCAATTTTTATCGAAAACAGATAAAATTGTTGTTGGAAAAATTAACAATATTGATTTAGGAAATTTCTCTACATTTTCTGGAGGATTGGGTGTAAGAAACTTCCAAAACAATGCATTTGTAGGGCCGCCAAATGCCATAACAGTACCTTATGTTTTTGGTGCTTATTATATGTCGAGCAATGAAAAAAGAAATTTTACCTTTGCTGTTTATGATGCTAATAGTAGAGTGAATAAACTAGGTTTTAAAGATTTATTTACTGATGGCATTACCTTTTTTGCAACTGCCGATTTAATTACTCACTTTTTTAATAAAAAAGGAAAACAAGGACTTACAGGAGTTGTAAGTACCAAGCAAGTTAGAAATTTAAATGATTTGGAAAACTTCTTCCCTCCCATAGGAAATACGATTACTGAAAAAAGTAACCGTTGGAGTTTGGCCTACTTTTTTGAGCAAACCTTATATCAAAACACTGATAATAAAAAACAGCAATTTGGTCTCTTTGGTCAAATAGGAACAACTGATGGAAAAGGTTCTTTTACTAATTTTTTCTATCAAATTGGTTTAGGAGGACAAAGCTTATTTAAGAAAAGACCATTAGATCATTGGGGCATTGCCTATTTTAACTATACCTTTTCTGAAGGTTTACGCGATTTTAGCCTTCCAGAAATACCAGGGATTTTTGATGGCTTACAAATAGGTAGAGGAGAATCTGGAGTTGAGGCTTTTTATGAAGCACAAATAACAAAATGGATTTCTTTTGGTATTGATTATCAATACCTTTCTTCAGGAATAGAAAAAGCCTTTGGCAATGAAAATTCTAACGTTAGCTTTTTAGGCTTTAGATCAAAAATTAATTTATAATCAAAAATTTAAAATCATGAAAAAAATCTTATTCTTATTTTCTTTTTTAGCAATCGTTTCTTGTAAAAAAGAAGTAAAAAAAATTAGTGATTTAGAAAGTGACACTTCAACTACAGAAGCAGAAACAAGTTCTAAAACAAAAACAAACGATTATGCAACCAACGTATATTGGGGAGATACACATTTTCATACAGCAATTTCAGGAGATGCTTTTGGGGCAGGTACTCGATTAACCCCTGAAGATTCTTATCGTTTGGCGATAGGTGAAAAAATAAAATCCAATACAGGTCAAGATGTGCAATTAAAACGGCCGTTAGATTTTTTAGCAATTTCTGACCATGCAGAAGGATTTGGTTGGTTTAATGAACTGGCGAAGGGAAACCCAATTGTAATGGATGACCCAAAAGCAAAGGAATGGTATGATTTATTACAAAAAGGAGAAGAAGGAGCTGCTAAACTTGCAGTTGAAATACCATATGCTTTGGCAAATAATAGTTTACCTTCAACAGCAACAGATCCTAAAATTATAGTGCCACAATTTACTTCAAGTTGGCATGAATATACGGCAACAGCAGAAAAATATAATAATCCCGGTAAATTTACCACTATAATTGCTTATGAATGGACTTCCGTTCCTGGTGGAAATAATTTACACCGTAATATTATGTTTAGAGATAACAAAGATAAAACAGATCAAATCTTACCTTTTTCTGCCCTGCAAAGTGAAGATCCTGAAAAACTATGGGAATTTTTAAAAAATTATGAAGAGAAAACAGGTGGAAGAGCCTTAGCAATACCTCATAATGGAAACCTCTCTGGTGGGTTGATGTTTTCTCCAAATGACCATGAGGGCAATCCTATTGATGCAGATTATGTAGCAAAACGTAATAAATGGGAACCTTTATATGAAATTATGCAAATAAAAGGAGCTGGTGAAACACATCCTTTAATTTCAACAAAAGATGAATTTGCCAATTATGGAATTACAGGTTGGGATCAAGGCAATTTAACCTTAGACATATTAACAACACCTGAGCAAAGAAAGTATCAATATGCAAGAAAAGCATTATTAGATGGAATGATTTATGAAAATAAATTAGGAACCAACCCATTTAAATTTGGTTTGGTAGGAGGTACTGATACGCATACGGCAATAGTTTCTGGTGATGAAGATAATTGGTGGGGTAAACATACTACTTCTGAACCATCTCCTGAAAGAGTTGGAGAAATAACTAAAGAATTAAATGGTGAAACTAGATATGGATGGCATTATTTAGCAGGAGGATATTCTGCTGTTTGGGCAACTGAAAATACAAGAACAGCCTTATGGGATGCCATGAAACGTAAAGAAACTTATGGAACAACTGGAACCCGAATTAAATTACGCTTTTTTGGAGGCTACAATTTTTCAAATTCAGATTTAGAAGGAGAAGATTATGCAATGAAGGCGTATGAAAAAGGAGTTACCATGGGTGGTAATTTAGCACATTCTGAAAAAGCTCCTCAATTTTTGATACATGCTGTGAAAGACCCAAATTGGGCAAATTTAGATCGTATTCAGGTTATAAAAGGATGGATAGAAAATGGTAAAGGAAAAGAGAAAATTTATGATGTAGAATGGGCAGGTGATAGAAAAATTGACAATGACGGAAAACTACCAAGTGTTGGTAATACAGTAGATTTAAAAACAGGTAAATATGCAAATACTATTGGTGCTATAGAATTAAAAACTGTTTGGACAGATCCAGAATTTGATCCAAACCAAAATGCTTTTTATTATGTAAGAGTATTAGAAATCCCTTCTCCAACTTGGCAGTTGTATGATGTTGTAAAATATAAAATAAAAGATGTGCCTAAAGATGCACCAATGTTTCAACAAGAGCGTGCTTGGTCTAGCCCAATTTGGTATAATCCTGAAAAATAATCAAACAATTATGAAAAAAATTATCCTTACCAGCTTTACTTTACTTGTCTTAATGGCTTGTAATGACAGTAAAAAACAAACAGAAAACGACACTTCAACAAAAGAAGATATAACACTAACACCTGAACAACAGGTAAAAGCGGCTGAAGATGCCGTTGCTGAAAATCCAATGAAAGAAGCCTATTTTGGAGAAACTCATTTACACACTGCATATTCTTTAGATGCTTATTTAGGTGGAACACGTTTATTGTCAACTGATGCCTACCGTTTTGCAAAAGGAGAAGAGGTAGAAGTAAATGGAGAAAAAATTACCATAAGCAAACCTTTAGATTTTTGTGCAGTTACCGACCACGCAGAATATTTAGGTGAAATGCATGATAACTTCGCTCCAGAATCTGAAGGTTATAATAATGAAAAATTAATAGAATTAAGAAGTCTTACCGATTTTGAAACAAGAGAAAAGTGGTTTTTTAAATATGTAGTATCGGTGAACAGAGGAGATGGACCTCCGCAACATACCGATTTTTATCCTGGAGTAGAATCTGTTAAAAATGCATGGAAAGTTATTTTGGATGCTGCAAAAGAACATTACGAACCCGGCAAGTTTACCACCATACCGGCTTATGAATGGAGTGCTGCTCCACAAGGAGGAAATTTACATAGAAATATTTTTTTTAGAGATATTAATAAAGTTCCAGATTTTGTTCCTGGTTATGCTGATATTAACAGAGAAGAGGAACTTTGGGAATGGATGAAAGGATTAGAAGATAAAGGAATGCGGGTTTTTGCTGCACCCCATAATTCTAACGCCAGTAAAGGAATGATGTTTAACAGTAAAGATTCTAAAGGTAAACCAATTGATTTGGAATATGTTCAAATGAGAAATCGCTTTGAACCTCTTATCGAGATGATGCAAATTAAAGGAAATTCTGAAGTACATGCGAAATTTTGGACAAATGATGAGTTTGCTGATTTTGAAAATGCAAATTCTATCCAAGATTATAGTGGAAGAACATTTGCTAAATCATCTTTTGTACGAGATGCCTTGATAAAAGGATTAGATTATGAAAATAAATTAGGTATGAATCCTTATCAATTTGGTTTTATTGGAGGTACAGATAACCATAACGGAGTGCCTTCTAATCTAACAGAGTCAAATTTTAAAATAGGAAGTCATGGTGCTGCTGATGGTAGTATCGATCGTCGTAGAAATGAAGAAGTAGGTGGTTGGATTAAAGGTGTCGATTTAACTCCTGGTGCTTTAACTGGAGTTTGGGCTCCTAAAAACACACGATTTGCTATTTGGGATGCAATGAAAAACAAAGAGACTTTTGCTACGAGTGGCACAAGAATGAAAGTTCGGTTTTTTGGAGGCTTTGGTTTAAATGAAAGCCCTGAAAATTATGAAATTTTAGTTAAAGATGGATATAAAAATGGTGTTCCTATGGGGCAAACCTTAAAAAAAGGAGAAGGAAGTCCAACGTTTTCATTTTGGGCAATTAAAGATCCTGATCAAGCAAATTTAGATCGCATTCAAATTATTAAAGGATGGGTTACTGATACTGGAAAAACACAAGAAAAAATTTATGATGTAGTTTGGTCTGATGATAGAACCAAAGATAAAAACGGGAAATTAACTCCAATTGGAAATACAGTTAATTTAGAAAAAGCGACTTATACAAATAATATTGGTAGTGCCACCTTAACAGGAACTTGGACTGATACCGAATTTAATCCTGAAATAAATGCAGTGTATTATGTAAGAGTTATTGAAATTCCAACACCACGTTGGAGTACTTTTGATGCTGTAAGAGCAGGATTGCCTTTATTAGAAGGTGTAAAATCAACCATACAAGAACGTGCTTGGTCTAGCCCGATTTGGTATAATCCAAAATAAAAGAATAAAATTTTAAACTTAAAGACTGTTGTTATAGGCAGTCTTTTTTTCTTAAATTAGATAAAAAGCATAATTTATTTATTTAAATTTACAATTCTTTTTTAGTTACTTGAAATGAAAAAAAAAGCATTGAAAATAGTCTTAGGTGTTGCGGGTATTGTTATAATTATTTTACTCTTACTTCCTGGCTTTGTTAAACGTTATGCTGTAAATAACAGTAAAGAATTATTAGGACGCCAAATTCAAATTGAAAAATTAAAGTATAATTATTTTACAAGTACGGTTAAAGCTTACGGCTTTAAAATGCTGGAGCAAGATGAAAAAGATAACTTTATTTCTTTTGATACCTTAATGGTTAATCTTGAACCATTACAATTATTTAAAGATAAAATTGAAATAGAAGCATTATATCTTAAAGGTCTAGATGTTAAGGTGTCTATGAAGGATTCCCTTTTTAATTTTGATGATCTTATTGCCTTTCATTCAACTAAAGAGGATTCTTTAAATAAAGATGTTGAAGAAGAATCTTTAAAATATAGCTTGTCCAATTTAGAATTAAAGAATGCGGATTTTCATTTTAATAATCAAGATATTGAGCATATTACCAATATTGAAAACATATCCTTTTTAGTGCCTTTTATTGGTTGGGATCAAGAACATAAAAGTAATGCTGATATAAAATTTAATTTCCCTCGAGGGGGTTATTTCGAATCAAAATTAAATATTAATCCTCTAGATGGTGCTTATGATGCTACGATAACAATTAGTGATTTGTATTTAGATCCGTTTTATAAATATGTTGCAAAATATGCCGAGATTAATAGTTTTAGCGGCATAGTAGATTCTAAAATTCAGATTATAGGAAACACTAATGAAGCTGTTAAATCAATTGTTTCAGGAACGGTAAAAGTCAATGATTTTAAAATAACCGATAACAATGACAAAACATTTCTTTCTGCTAAAGAGATAGGTGCTACCATAAAAAAAATAGATTATTTTAATAGTTCTTATGTTTTTGATTCTTTTATAGTTAACGATTCTTATACCTTTTTTCAACTTGATTCTATATCTAATAATTTCTTACAAATTTTTAAATTAGATAGTTCTTCCGAGTCAACAGAAAAGGTAAATCAACCTGTTGCTAATGATACAATAAAAAATAATACGCCTAATGATAGTGGCCTCTATTATGCGGTTAATCATTTAGAAGTAAATAGGGGTATTCTTGACTATACCGATAACCTTACGGGAAAGCCTTTTAATTATCATTTAAGTGATATAGAAATTGATTCAGATAGTGTTTTTAGCGATTCAAAATGGGTTGATATTTATTCTGATATGTTATTGAATAATCGAGGTACACTTCGTGCAAAAGTAGGATTTGACCCCAAAAATACTACAAATGCCAAATTAGATATTACGATAGAAAAATTTGTATTATCTGACATCAATATATATGCAAATCATTATACTGGCCATACCATTTTAGAAGGAGATATGTTTTATTATTCTAATTCAATAATAACTAATGGAAACATTGTAAGTGAAAATCAATTATTGATTAAAAACGTTTCATTAAATAATTCTAAAGGAGGCTTGTATAGTTTACCATTAAAATTTGCTCTTTTTCTTTTAAAAGATAAAAATGGTGATGTCAATTTAAACATACCTGTTCGAGGTGATATGAATGACCCAACGGTTAATGTTGGTAAAATAGTTTGGAACTCTTTTAAAAATTTGATTGTTAAGGCTGCAACAAGTCCAGGAAAATTATTAGCAGGCTTGGTTGATGGTGACCCTAAAGATCTTGAACAAATTCAATTTAAATATTTAGACACAATACCTTCAGAGAAAAATAGATCTCAATTAGATAAATTATTAGAATTAGAACAAAAAAAAGAGGGACTTAAAATTGAAATGGTTTACTATGTAGATAAACAATTACAAAAAGAAGCCATTGCAAAAGATGAAGCTGGAAAAATCTATTTTAATGAAACTAAAAAAGATTATTTGAAAGATGAAAAAGATTTTGAAACTTTCATATTAAGTAAAACAGCAGCAGACTCATTAGATTTTAAACAATCATATATGTCCTTATCAAATCCTATATTATTGGATTCTGTTTCTAAAAATAACACCAAGTTAATAATCTCTAATATAGAGAAATATATAGAAATTGAAGGTGGTGATACACAAATAAAAGTTATTGTTTCAGACCCAAAAGCACCTGAAAATACAGGATCCTTTCCTACTTTAAAAGTTAATTTCTCTATGAAAGAAGATGAAAGTTTAGAAACTAAAAAGGTTGAAGAATAATAGTTTTAAGAAATATCATCAGATTCTATATCTGCAGAAGACTTAGTAATTACATTCTTTTGGTTTTTTCCTGTTAGATGATCTACAATTTTTTCAATCGGACTGCGAGAATTACTATCTAATTGACTGGAAACCGTGGTTAAATTTCCATCTCTTGCAGCTATATAAGATGGTGAAAGGATTTCAATACCCGCATCATTAAATAGCTCCAATATATTGCGGTGCATTTCAGAATATATTTTAGGCATTTTCTTTGCTTCTTTGGTATACGCATTTAGTTCGTACGATACATAATTATCATCAAGGCTTGTTTGAAGTACAAAAGGCTTGGGTTCTTTTTGAATATCCAAAGTTTTACTTGCTGCTTGTAATAAAAGCTTTTCAACTTTCTCCCAAGGTATATCATAACCTATGGTTACATCTGTATGAAGAATCAGTCCATCATTTTTAATATTGGCCGAATAATTAACTAGGTGATTTGTTATAATATTAGAGTTTGGAATGGTTACCTCTTCATTTTTTAAGGTTCTTATTCGAGTAATCAAGAGTGTTTTCTCGATTACATCTCCAACAGTATTTTGTATTTTTACGCGATCTCCAATTTGGTAAGGTCGC
>DAOVTF010000004.1 GCA_030633225.1 Flavobacteriaceae bacterium | reverse complement strand
TTAATGATGGTTCCTACTGCCTTACCAATAGCAATTTTATTATCATCCATCATGGCACTTGGTACTTTGTCTGAAAACTACGAATTCGCTGCAGTAAAGTCCGCTGGAATTTCTTTACAGAGGTTTATTAGACCACTTGTGTTATTGATGTTTTTGTTAAGTGGATTGAATTTTTTGTTCTTGAATTATATTTTTCCTTATGCATCATTAAAATCAAAGAACTTAGTTTATAATATGAAAATGAAAGAACCAGGATTGGCTTTAGTGGCGGGAACATTTAATAGCGAAATACCTGGCTATAGTATAAAATTTAAAGAGAAATACGGTGAGGATGAAAACCTGTTAAAAGATGTTCTTATTTATGAATTAAAATCAAATAATATTAATAATAAAGTAATTACGGCAGAAAAAGGTGAAATAGTTTCTGAAGAAGGGAGTAGGTACTTAACATTAATATTAAAAAATGGTTACTATAACGAAGAAATTAAAGGTAAAAGAAGCACTTTAGAACAGCGTAAAAGAGTTCCAGCTTTAAAGGCACATTTTGAATCATATAAAATAAATATTGATATTTCTAAAATTGGGGATTTTGATCCCGATGATTTAAAATATAAGACAGGTAAAGAAATGTTAAGTTTGAATCAATTACAATTTTATGTAGATTCTTTACAATCACCATATCATAGTTTTATTGATAATAGATCATTGAGAATGTATAAAATGCTAAAGGCAAATACTCTAATAAAAGACAGTATTCCAAACTCAAAATTAAATAGTGATATTTTAGAAAATTTTGATGATAAGAACAAAAGTCTAGTAGTAAATAATGCTCATATTGCAATTGAAGGAAATCTTGATAACATTAGAAGTTTTAAAGAAACATTGCTAAATAAACAAAAAATAATAAATAGTTATGATACTGAATTTCACAAACGAATTGCATTTTCGTTAGCATGTTTGGTACTGTTCTTTGTAGGAACTCCTTTAGGGTCAATCATTAGAAAAGGAGGTTTTGGATTGCCCATGATTATGGCAATAACCATTTTTGTAATATACTTTTTTATTTCAACCCTGGGTAAAAATATGGCAGAATCAAATACAGTTTCTCCTGCATTTGGAGGTTGGTTAGCAACGTTTGTTTTATTACCTTTTGGTATATTTCTTATGATAAGGGCAACAAAAGATAAGGGTATATTTAATATTGATGCTATTTTGCAACCAATTACAAATTTTATAAATAAACTCTTTAAATTAGATATAGATAAACACTAAAATATAAATGGAAACTTTTGATAAAACAATGATTAAATTAAATACAATAGAAGATGCTATTGAGGATATTAAGAATGGTAAATTGATTATTGTTGTTGATGATGAGGATAGAGAAAATGAAGGTGATTTTATCGCTGCTGCTGAAATGGTTACTCCTGAAATGATAAATTTTATGGCAACTAATGGTAGAGGGTTAATTTGTGCCCCATTGACGGAAAACAGATGCAATGAATTAGATTTGAATTTAATGGTTGGTAAGAATACCGTATTGCATAATACGCAGTTTACTGTTTCTATTGATTTAATTGGAGATGGATGTACCACAGGAATCTCTGCTCATGATCGCGCTAAAACAGTAAAAGCTTTGACCTTAGATAAAACAGTACCCGGTGATTTAGGAAGACCAGGTCATATTTTTCCGTTAAAAGCCAAAGAAGGTGGAGTATTACGAAGAACTGGCCATACAGAGGCATCAATAGATTTAGCTAGATTAGCCGGCTTACAACCTGCCGGTTTATTGGTTGAAATTCTTAATGAAGATGGGTCAATGGCGAGATTACCTCAATTAATGGATGTTGCTAAAAAATATGATCTTAAGATTATTTCAATTGAAAATTTAGTAGCTTACAGATTACAGCATGATTCATTAATTGAAAAAATTGAAGATTTTTCACTGGAAACCAGGTTCGGTAAATTTTGTTTAAGAGCATTTAAGCAAACTAATAATAATCAGGTTCATTTGGCTTTAACAAAAGGTAATTGGGTAATTGGAGAAGAGGTTTTAGTTAGAGTTAATTCTACCTTAATAAATAATGATATTATTGGTACACTAACCAATAATCCGGATGATCAATTAAGTAAAATGTTTGACTTGATTAATAAAGAAGGTAAAGGAGCTATAGTATTTATTAATCAAGAATACCAATCGTATGATTTAATTAATAGATTAAAACAATTGAAAAATAAAGATGAAAGTCTAGAGGGTTTAGACCCTATTGTAAAGATGGACGAGAAAGATTTTGGAATTGGAGCACAAATATTACACAATCTAAAAATTAATAAAATTCGTTTAATTTCTAATGGTAAATATTCAGGCAAACGTGTAGGAATGGTTGGGTATGGTTTAGAAATTGTTGATCATGTATCTTTTTAAAACGCTACATTTGTCTTTGAATTAAATAATCAAGAGTACTAAGATTGAGTAAAATACGTAAAATATTATATCCATTATCGTTGCTATATGGAGAAATTGTAGGTGCGAGGAACAAGGCTTATGAAAAAGGAGTTTTAAATTCAACTTCATTTACTATTCCAATAATTGTTGTAGGTAATTTAAATGTAGGAGGTACCGGTAAATCTCCACAAATTGAATACTTAGTTAGGTTATTGCAAAAAGATTATAAAATTGCAATATTAAGCCGGGGGTACAAAAGAAAATCAAAAGGGTTTCAATTAGCTAACAAGAATTCTACATCTAATCAATTGGGAGATGAACCGTTACAATTTTATAAAAAATTCAATAATATTATTGTTGCAGTTGATGCTGATAGAGTAAATGGTATTAATCAATTACAAAAATTAGAAGATCCGGCAGATGTAATACTGTTAGATGATGCATTTCAACATAGAAAAGTTGATCCTGGATTCACTCTGTTGCTAACAGACCATCAAAATTTATATGTTGATGATTCTATGTTACCATCAGGTAATTTAAGAGAAAAAATTGATGGAGCAAAAAGAGCACAAATTATTGTTGTAACGAAATGCCCTGAAGATTTAAATGATAAAGATCAATTTAAAATTGCTCAAAAATTACAACCCGAATTAGATCAGACAATTTTTTTTAGTACTATAGAATATCATAAAGCAGTATTAAATGATAAGGATAAGATTGATATTTTAGAATTGGAACAATATGAGGTATTATTGGTAACTGGGATAGCAAATTCTAAACCTTTAGTACAGTTTTTAGATAATATTAATATTAAATATGATCATTTAAAATATCCGGATCATCATGATTTTTCAGAATCTGATAAGAATAAAATATTCAATAATTTTGATTTAATAAAATCAAATAAAAAAATTATTCTTACTACCGAAAAAGATTATGTTCGTAATTTTGCAGTAAATCATAAAAACATATACTATCTACCAATCAAAACAAAGTTTTTGGATAATGAAGAAGATTTTAACAAATTAATATTAAACTATGTACAACAAAATACATGAAACAGTTAAATTTTTAAAAGAAAAAGGCATTTCAAATCCAGATTTTGGAATTGTACTTGGTACCGGCTTGGGAAGTTTAGTGGATTGGATAGATATTGAGAAAAGCATTGCTTATAGAGATATTCCAAATTTCCCTGTTTCAACAGTACCTGGGCATTCTGGCACATTGATCTATGGTAAATTAGGCGATAAAAATGTTGTTGCAATGCAAGGAAGATTTCATTTTTATGAAGGTTGGGAAATGGATGAATTAACTTTTCCTATTCGCGTTATGAAATACCTTGGAATTGATAATTTAATTGTATCGAATGCATCTGGAGGTGTAAATCCTAATTTCGAAGTTGGAGATATAATGATTATAACCGATCATATTAATATGATGCCTGAACATCCTTTAAGAGGATTGAATGATGATAGATTTGGTCCAAGATTTGTTGATATGCACGAACCTTACAATTTGAAAATGGTTTCTACTATGGAAGGTATTGCAAAAGAAAACAATATAAGAATTCAAAAAGGAATATATTTAGCTTTACAAGGGCCAACCTTTGAAACTCCGGCTGAATATAGAATGGTTAGCTTGATGGGAGCTGATGCAGTGGGAATGAGTACTGTTCCTGAAGTTATTGTGGCAAAACATATGGAAATGCAGTGTTTTGGATTATCGGTAATTACCGATCTGGGAATTGAAGGGCATGTTGAAGAAGTTTCTCATGAAGCGGTTCAAGTAGCAGCAAAAGCTTCAGAAAAAAAAATTGGTAAATTGGTTCAAGAATTTATTTCAAAGTGGTAAACGAATAAAATACCTTAACTCTAAATTAAAAAGCACCTCTTTAAAAGAGATGCTTTAGCTTACTTACTCAAAATTAATCTTAATGAATACAAAATTAGTGGGAATTTTGATTCGTGACACTAATATAAGATATATAATACAATATTACAAGTTAATTGTTAAATAAAATGATAATATCATGTTAAAACATTCATAATGTTATTAAATCATGAGTATTCTTTTCATTAATTCTTAATATTATAATTTTTTTGGATTAAAATTAAAAAGCACCTCTTTAAAAGAGGTGCTTTAGCTTACTAACTCAAAATTAATCATAATGAAAACAAAATTTGGGGAACTTTGCTTCGTTAAGTAATATTGCAAAATACGTGCCAAAAAATAGTTTTATTGTTAAATTACTGTTAATTGAATAAGGATTATTGTTTTTTATAAAAGGTGCTTATGTGCACGATAAGAAGATCTAACAAGAGCACCACTTTCAACATGTTTGAAGCCCAATTCTTTTCCAATTCTTTCATATTTTTTAAATTGATTCGGTGTAATAAAATCACTTACGGGTAAATGCTTTTTGCTTGGCTGTAAATATTGACCAATAGTAACAATATCAACTTTTGCATTTCTTATATCTTGTAATGTTTGAATAACTTCATCTTCAGTCTCTCCTAAGCCGAGCATAATTCCAGACTTGGTTCTTTCTTGTCCACTATCTTTAATATATTTTAAAACTTCTAAACTTCTGTCATATTTGGCTTGAATTCTTACTTCACGAGTCAGTCTTCTTACAGTTTCTAGGTTGTGAGATATTATTTCAGGTTTTACTTCAATCAACCTGTTAATATTTGTTTTGATTCCCCTAAAATCGGGTATTAAAGTCTCGAGAGTTGTATCTGGATTTGCTCTTCTAATGGCCTGAACAGTTTCAGCCCAAATTATAGACCCTCCATCTTTTAAATCATCTCTATCTACTGATGTAATTACGGCATGCTTTATTTTCATTAAGTAAATAGACCTAGCAATTTTTTCAGGTTCATCCCATTCTACATTTTCAGGTTTTCCTGTTTTTACACCACAAAATCCGCAAGAACGAGTGCAAATATTTCCAAGAATCATAAACGTAGCAGTACCTTCTCCCCAGCATTCTCCCATATTTGGACAACTTCCACTTGTGCAAATAGTGTTGAGTTTATATTTATCAACAATACCTCTAAGTTCTGTATATTTTTTCCCAATAGGAAGCTTTACTCTTAACCAATCAGGCTTTTTGGTTCTTGGTATGATAACAGATTTTTCTGACATATTCGTATTGAAATTAAGTTCACAAATTTACGAAGAATAATTGCATAGTTTTTGAAAATTATTACCTGAAATAGTTAATGATTGAATCTTATAAAATAAATTCACCTTCAATCATTACCTTATCAATCAAATTACTTCCAAAAGCATAAGGCAAATAATTATAGGAAGGTATAGGCTTTGTAATGATTAAGTTTGCTTTTTTTCCTTTAGTAATACTTCCGTGAGTTTTACTCAAATTCATCGCGTAAGCACCATTAATAGTTGCTGCATTAATAGCCTCTTCGGGTGTCATTTTCATTTTAATACAAGCGGTTGAAACAACAAAATTCATATTCCCACTTGGCGTAGAACCAGGGTTAAAATCACTTGCTAACGCTAGGGGTAAATCATTGTCAATTATTTTTCTAGCTGGAGTATAAGGAATACTTAAAAAATAAGAGCATGAAGGTAGGGCTACCGGCATAGTGTTACTATTTTTTAAATCTTCAATATCTTGAGTGGTCATTATTTCTAAATGATCAATGCTTAAGGCATTATACTTTATACCAACTTGTACACCACCTATACTCGTAAATTGATTTACATGAATTTTTGGAGTTAAATTATAGTCATTTCCTGCTTTTAGTATTCTTTCTGTTTGTTCAACCGAAAAATATCCAGTTTCACAAAATACATCAATAAACTCAGCCAATTTTTCTTTTGCCACTAAAGGAATCATTTTATTGCAAATTAAATCAACGTAATCATCTTTATTTTCTTTAAACTTTTTTGGAAAAGCATGTGCACCTAAAAAGGTTGCTTTTATTTCAATCGGGTAAAACTCTGACAATTTTTTAATTACATGAAGCATTTTAATTTCTGCCTCAAGCGTTAATCCGTAACCAGATTTGATCTCAACAGCTCCAGTGCCTAACTTCATAATTTCTTCTAATCGTTTGGACGCTTGATCAAATAAATCATCTTTAGAGCTATTTTGAAGTTTTTCTGCCGAATTTAAAATCCCACCTCCATTATTAGCAATCTCTTCATAAGTTAAACCATTTATTCTATCAACAAATTCACCATCTCTATTACCTGCATAAACTATATGAGTATGAGAATCGCACCATGTAGGTAAAACAATTTTACCAGTAGCATCAAAAGTTTTATCCGCTTTAAGTGAAGGTAAATTTCTCATTTCTCCATAATCATATATCTTATCATCTTTTAATATTAAAAAAGCATTTTTAATTGTGGGAAGTATTTTCATTTCCTTTCCCGAAACTTTCTTAACACTATTATTTCTTACTTGTAAAAGCTCTTTTATATTAGTAATAATTGTAATCATAATTGCTTAATTATTCAAAAATTTAAAGTTAAGTTTTTTTTAAAAAATGAAACCTTTATTTCTTAAAAATTATCATTATTTGATGATGTGAAAAAGTAATATAAAGTATCTTTGCAGAAAATAATTTATTATGAGTAAGGCGGTTTATATTGCAACTAGTGAGCCCGAAAGCGGCAAGTCAATTATTACTTTAGGATTGATGCGAATGCTGTTAGGTAAGACTAATAAAGTTGGGTATTTCAGACCAATTATTGACTATGATCCTGATGGAAAAAAAGATAATCATATCGAAACTGTTTTGTCTCATTTTGATTTAAAAATGGATTACGAAGAGTGTTATGCTTTAACTGGTCATGAAGTAATTCAGAAAAAAACTAAAGGTCAAGAAGATGAAATTATTGATACTATTATTGAGAAATATAAAAACATTGAAGATCGATTTGACTTTATATTGGTGGAAGGAACAGATTTTTCTGGAGAAGGCATTTTTATAGAGTTAGATATTAATGTTTTAATAGCTAAAAATTTAGGAATACCAACAATAATTGTTTGTAACGGAAAAGATAAAAATGTTGATGAAATTGGAGTAAATATGAGTTTGGCTTACGATTCGTTTACTGAAAAGGAAGTAAATGTTTTGGCAGTAGTAGCCAATAAATCTAATATTAACCAATTAGAACAAGTCATTGAGAGTTTAAAAAGAAAAATACCATCCGATGTTTTTGTATATGCGATTCCATTGATTGATTGGCTTAATAATCCAACCATGAAAGAAATTGTAGATGAGTTAGACGCTAAAGTTCTTTTTGGTAAAAAATATTTAAACCACCAAATTGGAAGTTTTGTAGTTGGGGCTATGCAATTACGACATTTTATAAAATATTTAAAAGAAAATAGTCTGGTAATTACACCAGGAGACAGAGCTGATGTTATATTAAGTGCTTTACAAGCTAATAATTCAACTAACTATCCAAAAATTTCTGGTATAGTATTAACAGGAGGGTTAAAGCCAGAAAAAGCAATTTTAAAATTGATTAAAGGATTATCTCAAGTTGTACCAATAATATCAGTTAAAAAAGGAACATATGAAGTAGCCAATGAAATTGGAGATATTCGTTCACACATTTACGCTAAAAATAAACAAAGAATTTACACTTCACTAAGTACTTTTGAAAAATATATTAATGTAGGTGATTTTGGTAAAAAATTGATTACTGTTGAGTCAAAAGGAATGACTCCTAGGATGTTTTTATATAATTTGTTTAACCGTGCAAAGAAGAATAAAAAACATATTGTTTTACCTGAAGGAAATGATGAAAGAATACTACGTGCAACTGCTAGACTTATAGGATTAAATATTGTTGATATTACCTTGTTGGGAGATAAAAAGGAAATTAAAGAAACAGTTACAAAGCTTGGTATTCCATTTAGATTTGATAAAGTAAATATTATAAATCCGGAGGATTCGGAATACAATGAAGAATACGTAAATACACTTTTAGATTTACGTAAGCATAAAAATATTAATTTGGATGCGGCAAAAGATATGATGGCTGATGTTTCTTATTTCGGAACAATGATGGTTTACAAAGGTCATGCTGATGGGATGGTTTCTGGTGCCGCACATACTACTCAGCATACAATACGACCCGCTTTACAATTTATAAAAACAAAACCAGGTGTATCTGTAGTTTCTTCGGTATTCTTTATGTGTTTAGAAGATCGAGTTTCTGTATTTGGAGATTGTGCCATAAATCCAAACCCAACATCGGAACAATTAGCGGAAATAGCAATATCATCAGCACAATCAAGCAATGCGTTTGGTATTGAACCAAAAGTGGCAATGTTATCTTACTCATCAGGTACTTCTGGCAAAGGTGAAGATGTTGATCGAGTTAAAAATGCAACTGAAATAGTAAAAAAATCTCATCCTGAATTAAAAATAGAAGGACCTATACAATATGATGCTGCTGTTGATATGAAAATTGGGAAAAGTAAATTACCTAATTCTGAAGTAGCAGGTCAGGCAAGTGTGTTGATTTTTCCTGATTTGAATACCGGGAATAATACATATAAAGCTGTTCAGCGAGAAACTGGTGCAATTGCAATTGGGCCAATGTTGCAAGGGTTAAATAAACCGGTAAACGATTTAAGTAGAGGTTGCACTGTTGATGATGTTTTTAATACTGTTATTATTACAGCAATACAAGCTCAAGGATTATAAAGAAAAAAGGTTAGGTTTTCTTGAAAGAGTTAGGAATAAAAATTTAAAGTAACATTGCAATATTATAATAATAGTATATGAAGATTTTAGTTATTAATTCAGGGAGTTCATCCATAAAATTTCAATTAATTCAGATGCCTGTCAAAAGGGTCATTTGTTCAGGAATGATTGAAAGGATTGGCTTAAAGAATTCTAAAGTTCATTTTAAATCTGATGAATATAAATTAGAAGAGATTCTTGATATTTCGAATCATCAAATTGGATTAGAAAAAATTTCAGCTTCACTATTAGACAAAAAAACAGGAGTTTTAAAAAATACTGATGAGATTGACGCAGTTGGACATAGGGTAGTGCATGGTGGAAGTACTTTTTCTAAAACAACCTTAATTGATAATGATGTGAAGAATATGATCAAAGAATTATTTGAATTGGCACCCTTACATAATCCACCAAATTTTGTTGGTATAGAGGTTTCTGAGAAAATATTTCATAAGGCAAAACAAATTGCAGTTTTTGATACAGCTTTTCATCAAACAATTCCAGAAGTTGCAAATAAATATGCTATTCCAAATAAGTTTTTAGACGAGAATCAAATTCGTGTTTATGGCTTTCATGGTACCAGCCACAAGTATGTTTCGGAAAAGGCTAATGCGTATTTGAAAATAGATAATTCAAAAATTATTACAATTCATTTAGGAAATGGTTGTAGTATGACAGCAATTGAAAACGGAAAAAGTGTTGACCATACATTAGGATTTGGACCAATGAATGGTTTGATTATGGGAACCAGAAGTGGTGATATTGATCAATCTGTAATTTTTTACCTGATTAAATCATTAGGGTATACTGTTGAAGAAGTAAATGGTATTTTACAAAAGGAAAGTGGTATGCTGGGATTAACTGGATTTAGTGATTTGCGTGAAATTGAGAGTGAGGCTATAAATGGCAACAAAGCATGTCAATTAGCATTACATATGAATGCTTATCGGATTAAAAAATATATTGGCTCTTATGCATCTGTCATGAATGGACTAGATGCAATTATTTTTACTGCAGGAATAGGAGAAAATTCTGATTATATAAGGGATTTAATATGTAACAAAATGGATTTTCTTGGAATTGAATTTGATAAAGAGAAAAATAAAATAAGATCAAAAGAAATACGAGAATTGAATACCAATACTTCGAAAGTTAAAATTTTGGTTGTTCCTACCAATGAAGAAATTGAAATTGCAAAACAAACCTACGATCTATTAGTTTAATTAGTTTATTTGCCATAATAGAATTATTTTAGTGATAAAATTATCCTTATGTCAAAAAAAATAGAGAGTAACGAATACGCATCATTTTATCAAACTTATATTGATCGAATCCTTGAGAATGATAGAAGTCTTGTTGAAAATTTGGAAGACTCATTACAAGTAGCATTTAATTTATTAAAAGATATTGATAAAGATAAACAGAGCTTTAAATATGCTGATGATAAATGGACTATTAAAGAACTTGTTCAGCATATTATTGATACCGAAAGAATTTTTAATTATAGAGCTTTACGTTTTGCCAGAAATGATAAAACTGAATTAAGTGGCTTTGATGAAAATGATTTTGCTGATACGTCTAATGCAAATCGGCGAAAATTTACAGATTTATTAGAAGAGTTTTCTGCCTTACGGAAATCAACCATTTTTTTATATAACAGTTTTGATGAAAAGACCCTTATGCTTCAAGGAAATGCAAACAGTAGCATTATGTCAGTTAGAGCATTAGGATATGTTACTTCGGGGCATTTATTACATCATTTACATATTATTAAAAGTAGATACTTATAATAAATGTAACATTAATTACGTTATGAATAGCAATTATATTTTGATTTCTAACCTATTTATTAGGCTTTTAAGCAAAGAAGTAAAAATTAAAATTGCTATAACATGAAAACCCCTAAAACTGAAAAAAATCATAATTCCGACATTATCAAGAAAAACGGAAAGCTAATTAACTTAAAAAAAAGAGATAGGAAATTAGCAGAAATTGAATACGAAAAATATTATGATCGAATTAAACTTTTAAGTAGAGGAGTTTAATTTAGTTATTAAAAAACTTCTTTACATAAGCCACTTTTTGATTTTCAGTCATATTCTCAGCTTTTTGAACTTCTATTAATTTTGCAGATATTTTTGCATTATTGTGAATTAGGTTTTCTAATTTTATTTTGGTCTGTGCTGGTCCAAAAATAAGAATCTCATCTGTTTGTTCAACTTCTTTTATAATAGAGTTTAAATATTTAGTTGTTAGATCGTTGATCTTATTTTTTTTACTTTTTTCATTGTTTAAATATTGATCTCCAAACCTGCCATACGTTTTAGATTCACCTTCAAATCTTTCTCTTGTTTCAATATCAGAATAAATAGTTTTATTATTGACAATATCTCCAATAAGTGTAATAACATTAGCTTCCTTCTGATCCAACCATATACCTGTTTTTTTCATCTTGTATAATTTAAAATTAATACTTGGTTTTATCTTCTTTTTCTTCCCATAAGTGAAATGCTTTTATCGCATTTTTTCTATCAATTTGTTCAAAAGCAATACTTCTTTTATCATATTTTAATGGTAATTCTTTATAAATAAAATCATCATCAAAACCTATTTTAGCTGCATCGGTTTTATTGCTGCCAAAAAACACTTTTTCTGGTCGAGCCCAATAAATAGCTCCTAAACACATTGGGCAAGGTTCACAAGAAGTGTAAATAATGCAGCCATCTAATTGAAATGAATTAAGATTTTTACATGCATCTCTTATTGCCTCTACTTCTGCATGAGCCGTTGGGTCATTAGTAGAAGTTACCTTATTATTTCCCTTACCAACTATTTTACCATCTTTTACAATTACACAGCCAAATGGTCCTCCTTCATTATTGTTCATGCCTCGAATAGCGCTGTTTACTGCTTCATTCATAAAATATTCATGACTCAATTCAAATTCTTGATCATCATTATTTTGTAAAGCCTTTGCAGCCTCATCTATGAATTTTTTATTAAAATTGTTACACATAAATATAGTGAAAATTTAAGTTATAAGTTAAGTGTTTAACCATTAAAAAGAATATTTTAAAGGAGTTTCTTACTTAAACATATCCATTCCTGGAATATCGGGTAAGCCTCCTTTTGCTGCGGCTGCCATCTCAGCTTCGTTTATGTTATTTGCTTTTACAAGAGCTTTATTAAGTGCAATAATCAAATAATCTTCCAAAGCTTCTTTATCTTCTAAAAGATCATCATCTATTGCGATATTTTTTACTTCTCTATTGGCAGTTACTGTCACAACAACTGATCCGTTTCCCGAATCACCATCTACCATAACAGTATTTAATCTTTCTTTTGTTTCCTCTACTTTGGCTTGAGCTTCTTTTAATTTAGCCATCATTCCTTGTAAATCACCAAGCATAATTTTCTAATTTATTTATTATTATAAAATATATTATCTTTAAAAGATTATTACACAAAGTTAATAAATAAGTTAGTTTATAAATCATTAAAAAATGAATAAATTATTTTTAGTTGCAATTGTTTTATCACTTACTTTTACCACTTCTTGTAAAAATGAAGAAATGGTAAAGAAAGAAAATGAAACATCTCCTCGAGCTGAGAAAATCCCTAAAGAATTAAAAATTCATAATGATGTTAGAGTAGATAATTATTATTGGTTGAATGAAAGAGAAAATCCAAAAGTAATTGATTATTTAAATGCTGAAAATGAATATTATGATAAATTAACAAATCATACTAAAAAATTTCAAGAGGATCTTTTTGAAGAGATGAAAGGTCGAATCAAAGAAGATGATGAATCAGTGCCTTATAAGAAAAATGGATATTTTTATATAACCCGGTATGAAACAGGCTTACAATATCCGATTCATACAAGAAAAAAAGAAAACCTTGAGGGTGAAGAAGAAATAATTATTGATGTTAATAAAATGGCGGAAGGGCATGAGTATTTTGCCTTGGTTGGTTTAAATGTGAGTGAGAATAACAAATTGGCTTCCTTTGCGGTTGATACAATAAGTAGAAGGCAATATGATTTACAGTTTAAAAACTTAGAAACAGGTAAGATTTATCCTGAGGTAATTAAAAATACAACGGGAGGATCTGCTTGGGCAAACGATAATAAAACAATTTTTTACACAAAAAAAGATCCGGTAACTTTACGTAGTGATAAAATTTACAGGCATGTTTTAGGAACTGATGCATCAGAAGATGTATTAATTTATGAAGAAAAAGATGATACTTTTGGAACGTTTGTTTATAAAACTAAATCGAAAAAGTATATCATTATAGGATGTTATAATACCTTATCAAATGAATATCGATTTGTAAATGCAGATTCTCCAAATAACGATTTTAAAATAATTCAGTCTAGAGAAAGAGATTTAGAATATAGTGTTTCACATTTTGAAGATAGTTTTTACATTTTAACTAATAAAGATGGAGCAACAAATTTTAAATTAATGAAAACCCCGGTTGCAAAAACAGAGAAAGATAATTGGGTTGATGTAATACCACACCGAGATGATTCTTTATTAGAAGAGGCCTCAATTTTTAAAGATTACTTAGTATTAGAAGAAAGAAGTAATGGGTTGAATAAGATTAGAGTAAAATCATGGAATGGGAAAGCTGATTATTACCTTCCAATTGATGAAGAAACCTATTCTATTTCAGTGTCTGCAAATCCTGATTTTGATACAAATATTCTTCGATATAGTTATAGTTCTTTAACAACTCCAAGTTCTGTTATTGATTTTAACATGATAGAGAAATCTAAAGATGTTAAAAAAGAACAAGAAGTGTTAGGAGGTAAATTTGATAAAAACAATTATAAAAGCGAAAGAGTTTGGGCAACAACAAGAGATGGTAAGAAAGTAGCGGTATCAATGGTGTATCATAAAGAAACTGATATTAATAAAAATACACCTTTATTATTATATGCGTATGGATCATATGGTCACACGATAAGTGATCGTTTTAGTTCAATTCGATTAAGTTTGTTAGATCGTGGATTTATATTTGCAGTTGCACATGTTAGAGGAAGTGAATATTTAGGAAGAAAATGGTATGAAGATGGGAAAATGTTTAATAAAATAAATACTTTTAATGACTTTATAGATGCATCAAAATATTTAATTGATAATAATTATACTTCCGCCAAACATTTGTATGCCGAAGGTGGATCTGCAGGAGGATTATTAATGGGAGCAATTGTTAATATGAATCCAGAGTTGTATCATGGTGTTATTGCTGCAGTACCCTTTGTTGATGTGGTTACTACCATGTTAGATGAAAGCATTCCTTTAACAACAGGAGAGTTTGATGAGTGGGGAAATCCAAAAAATAAAGATTCATATGATTATATGCTATCTTATTCGCCATACGATCAGGTAAAAACTCATTCTTATCCAAATATTCTGGTTACCACGGGGTTAAATGATTCGCAAGTGCAATATTTTGAACCTGCAAAATGGGTTGCAAAACTACGAGAATTAAAAACAGATAATAATATATTATTGCTACATACCAATATGGATACAGGGCATGGCGGTGCTTCTGGTAGATTTGATGCTTTAAAAGAGATTGCTATAGATTATTCCTTTTTATTTGATTTAGAAGGAATTACTGAATAAATATTTTGATAGTAAAAATCTATTAGAAATGTATTTGAATGAAGTTATTAAAATTCTTATTTTTGCAAATGTTATCATTAAAATAGTTGAACTTATTTTACTAAAAAAAATGTTAGATGAGAGATTTATTTGAAAGAATAATTAAAGATAAAGGCCCCTTAGGTAAATGGGCTAAACAAGCTGAAGGTTATTATGTGTTTCCAAAATTGGAAGGTCCAATTTCAAATCGAATGAAATTTAATGGTAAAGAGGTTATTACCTGGAGCATTAATGATTATTTAGGATTAGCCAATCATCCAGATGTTAGAAAAGCTGATGCAGAAGCTGCGGAAGAATACGGTATGGCTTATCCAATGGGAGCAAGAATGATGAGTGGTCATACAAAATATCATGAACAATTAGAGAGAGAATGTGCGGCTTTTGTAAATAAAGAAACTGCTTATTTAGTTAATTTTGGATATCAAGGAATGGTATCTGCTATTGATGCTTTGGTTACAAAAAATGATGTCATTATTTATGATATGGATTCTCATGCTTGTATTATAGATGGGGTTAGATTACATCATGGTAAACGATTTACTTTTCGACATAATGATATAGAGAGTTTTGAGCTAAACTTAAAAAGAGCCAAAAAAATTGCTGATGAAAATGATGGAGGAATTTTTGTTATAAGTGAAGGGGTTTTTGGAATGCGTGGAGAACAAGGAAAATTAAAAGAGATTATTTCGTTTAAAAAAGAGTATAACTTTAGATTACTTGTTGATGATGCTCATGGTTTTGGTACTTTAGGAAAAACTGGTGCTGGTGCTGGTGAAGAACAGGGAATACAAGATGATATTGATGTTTATTTTGCAACATTCGCAAAATCAATGGCGGGAATTGGAGCATTTTTTGCCGGAGATAAAGATGTTATAAAATTTCTACAATATAACATGCGATCACAAATGTTTGCCAAATCATTACCGATGGCAATGGTTAAAGGAGCGTTAAAACGTTTGGATATGATCAGAACAATGCCAGAACTTCGTAGTAAATTATGGCAAAATGTTAATGCATTGCAAGATGGTTTAAAAGAAAAAGGTTTTAATATAGGTAAGACAAATACCTGTGTAACCCCTGTTTTTCTTGAAGGAAATATTCCAGAGGCTATGGCAATGGTTAATGACCTTCGTGAAAACCATAGAATATTTTGCTCTATAGTTGTTTATCCTGTAATTCCAAAAGGAATGATTTTATTAAGATTAATTCCAACAGCTGCACATAATTTAGAAGATGTCAAAGAAACAATTATTGCCTTTTCTTCAATTAGAGAAAAATTAGAAAAAGGTATCTATAAACGAATTGCCTCATCGTTGGTCTTATAATTAGAATTCCAAATAAATTCATATGCCTAGTAAACTTCTTTTTACCAGTCAATTAAGTAACAATAATTTATCAAAAAAAGAAAATGTAAATAATCTAATTCGAATTCTTGCGAGATTTGGTAATATTCCTAATATTGATGGCATAAATATAATTCTGTCAAAAGAAGAACCAGAAGTATTTAAAATTATTCCTGGAGAATCTATAATAATTGGCTCCATAGTATTAAATAATCCAGTTTTAGCATTAGTATACATAAGATATGGCATTGAATGGCAAATTTGGTATAGGGCATTTGATCACGATATATCTTCTACCTTATTATATGATTCTGCTGCATTTAGTGTAACAAGTTTGTTTTACGATTTACTTCCTAAACAAGACAAGGATCAATTGGAAGAAGAAAATTATTT
>DAOVTF010000010.1 GCA_030633225.1 Flavobacteriaceae bacterium | reverse complement strand
ACCTGACCTTGCGGTTAAATCAGGAAGTATAACCGAAGCAGATCTTGCAGGTTTCTTATTTGATTCCTTGCGAAATAAAATTATGACCTTACCAGATGACATTATTGTTTATCCTAATCATGGTGCCGGTTCTGCTTGTGGTAAAAATATGAGTTCAGAAACCTTTGACACTTTGGGTAATCAAAAGAAAACAAATTATGCATTGCGTGCAGATATGACTAAAGAAGAGTTTATCAAAGAAGTTACAACTGGCTTAAAAGCTCCTCCTCAATATTTCCCAAATAATGTAAGGATGAACAAATCGATCAATGCGAGTATTGATGAGGTTATTCACAAGGGATCAACACCAATAGACGCTGCCACATTTAAGGAAATGAGTGAACAAAGAGATGTGTTGGTTATTGATACTCGTGCAAAAGAAACTTATACAGAAGAAGGGACCGTTCCTGGAGCTTGGTATATTGGTTTAGATGGAAGTTTTGCTCCTTGGGTAGGAGCTTTGATTTCTAATATTGATCAAAAAATTATATTTATTGCAGAAGACGAAACTCGTGTAAATGAGATTCCAATTCGTTTTTCAAGAGTAGGTTATGACAACACTTTAGGATATTTATTTGGTGGTATAAAAAACTGGATAGATCACGGTTATGAAGTTGATAAAATTGGCAGTATTTCAGCACAAAAATTTACTGATAAATTAGCAGAAGGTAGTATGGAAAAACCTTTAGATGTTAGAAAAGAATCTGAATATTTATCAGAGCATGTTGAAGGAGTGGAGAATTTTCCGCTAGATTTTATTAATTCTAATTTTGCTGAAATTGATACAGATAAAGAATATTTCTTGCACTGTGCAACAGGTTACAGATCATTAGTTGCGGCTTCTATTTTTATGGCTAATGGAGTTAAAAAGGTAACCGATGTAAGAGGAGGATTAGAAGATCTTAAAGAAACTAAGATCCCATTATCTGAGTATGTTTGTCCAACAACATTATTATAATTAAAATTAATTGAAATTAGTAAGGGAGTGTTTTGCTCCCTTTTTTTGTTTAGTTTTGTAACCTATAAATGAAAAAATAAATGAAAAGATTTAATTTTAAAATAGTTCTACTATTAATTGTAAGTATCAGTCTTACAAGTTGTGCTCAAGGTTCAAGTGCAAAAAAGAGTAATGTAGTTTCGCTTATTACTCCTCAGGAATTAAATGAAAAGTTAGGAAATATTCAATTGATAGATGTAAGAACACCTCAGGAATTTGCAGAAGGTCATATTGACAATGCCAAAATGATTGATTATATGCAATCTGATTTTATGAATAAAATGTCTAAATTAGATACATCAAAAGTGTTATATATTTATTGCCGTAGTGGTAATAGAAGTGGAAAAGCAGCAAGAAAATTAGAGGCTATGGGATTTCCTAAAATATATGACCTAAAAGGAGGTATCCTTAATTGGAATCAAAGTAAAATGAAAGTTATAAAATAATTAAAATTTGATATTATGTATAAATTAACCCTATTATTCATTTCAATAGCAGTTTTAAGCAGTTGCTCTAAATCATTGTCAAAAAAAGAAGTTGAACAATATACCATTAAGGGTAAAGAAATAGCTCAGACAACAGCAAAAAAACTGGGAGGCACTTTGGTAGAAAAAATGAAAGATGGCGGTGTAAAAGAGGCTGTGCCTTTTTGTAATTCTGAGGCTTTACCACTTACAGAAGAAATGGGAGTAAAATTTAATGTAAGCATTAAAAGAACTTCAAATCTTTTAAGAAATGAAACAAACAAACCTAATGATGAAGAAGTTTTAATTTTAAATAATTATTCTAAATTATTTGCTGAGAATAAACCGATGAAACCTGTTGTTGAACTTGATAATTCAGGAAATCCACATTTTTACGCACCTATTATTTTGCAAAAAAAGTGTTTAACCTGTCATGGTGAAATAGGTGTTGATGTAACAAAAAAGTCGGATTCAATTATTGAATCTTTGTACCCAAAGGATTTAGCAAAAGGATATAAAGAAGGAGATTTACGTGGAATTTGGAGCATAACTTTTAAAGCTACAGAATAACAAAGTGATATTTAACTATTTATAACCTCAATTTGTAACGACTGTTACAAATTGAGGTTTTTTTTTATGTATTTTTGATTTATAACAAATATAAAATCAAAACATTATGGCTAAAATAGTTGTTTTAGGAGCTGGTATCTCTGGTCATACCGCCATATCTTATTTAAGAAAAAATTTATCAGATGATCATGAGGTGGTAATAGTATCACCTAATAGTAATTATCAATGGGTACCTTCAAATATATGGATTGGAGTAGGAAGAATGAAACCTAAACAAACAATTTTTCCATTAGCCCCTTTGTATAAAAAAAAGAACATTAATTATATACAGGCTAAAGCAATTTCTTTTCACCCCGAAGGAGACATAGGTATTGAAAAAGGGTATGTTTTAGTTGAATATGTTACTGGTAAGAATAAAGGAGACACTGAAAAAGTTGATTATGATTTTTTAATTAATGCAACAGGACCAAAATTAAATTTTGATGCTACCGAAGGGCTTCGCCCAGGAAAAAACAAGACAGTTTCAGTATGTACTTATGACCATGCGGTGCATGCTTGGAGTGATTTAGATGCATTAATAAAAAGAATGAAGCAAGGAGAGAATGTAAAAATTCTAATAGGTACTGGTCATGCAAAAGCCACTTGTCAAGGTGCTGCATTTGAATACATTATGAATGTTGAGCAAGAGCTAACCAATCATAAAGTTAGAGATAAGGCTGAAATAACATGGATTTCTAATGAGTATGAATTGGGTGATTTTGGTATTGATGGAGTTACAGTTAAAATGAACCGAAAATTGATGCATTCAAAAGACCTTATTGATTTGGTTTTTGAAAATAGAGGAATTAAATCTATTACAAAAGCTGGAGTTTATAAAATTGAAAATGGAAAAGCATTTTATGAAACTTTAGATGGAGATTTTAAAACTGAAGAATTTGATTTTGGAATGTTAATACCTTCTTTTTCAGGTCATGGATTTAGTGCTTTTGACAATAAGGGTGAAGATATTACCAATAAACTTTTTAAAGGGTTTATGATTGTTGATGCAGATTATACACCTAGGCCTTATGAAGAATGGACAGTTCAAGATTGGCCAGAAACATATCAAAATCCATCTTATCCAAATATTTTTGCACCGGGAATTGCTTTTGCACCTCCTCATACAATATCAAAGCCTAGAACTAGCAAAAATGGCACACAAATATTTCCTGCGCCACCGCGAACTGGGATGCCATCAGGAATTACAGCAAAACTGGTTGCAGATAATATTGTAGAAATGATAAACAATAATAATAGTAAGTTGCATCATTTGGGTTCTATGGGAAATATGGGAGCGGCTTGTATAGCCTCCACCGGTTATGGTTTCTTAAAAGGGAGAGGAGTTACAATAACAACAAATCCTATTGTTCCTGATTATAAAAAATATCCCGAAACAGGCAGATTATTATCAAAAACAATTGGAGATTTAGGTTTGGCGGGTCATTGGGTTAAACTTACTTTACATTATGCTTTTTTGTATAAAGCTAAGATGAAACCTTTTTGGTGGTTAATTCCAGAATAATTAAAAAATATAAATAAACAGAATCGCATAAAACATAGAAAAATGGCAAAAAAATTTACTCGATATCAACAATTTATGATGCGTAATCCAATTATACAATTCTTCAAATTTATTTATTTAAATATCAAAATTTTAATTGTGGTTGCAGCTGGTCATGGTGGGACAAGATAAATATTTATCTACTTTGGTATCTTGTTTAATCAATTTTAGTAATTTTGTTAGGTAAACCTACAAATAAATAAACATGTCTACAATTATTGAAATCGTAAATTTAAAATGTAACGGCTGTGTAAATACAGTAAAAAAAGGAGTTTTATCTATTGATGGTATTAATGAAGTTGATGTTGATCTAGAAGCGTCAACAGTAAAAGTTCCAACTGAGAATAATGAGCTTATAAATCAAGTAAAAGCAAAGCTTTCAAAAATGGGGTATCCTGAACTTGGTGACGCCAATACCATGTTGCATAAAGCTAAATCTTTTGTGAGTTGTGCTTCAGGAAAAATGACTACTGAATCAGAATAGAATATGGCAAGTTTTCAAGATCTTATAAATCAAGATGTGCCTGTTTTAGTTGATTTTAAAGCTGACTGGTGTCAGCCATGTAAAATGATGATTCCGGTACTGAAACAAGTAAAACAAAATTTTCATGACAAAATCAAAATTATAAAAATTGATATTGATAAAAATCCTGCTGTAGCTCAAAAATATGGAATAAGAGGTGTTCCAACTTTAATTTTGTTTAAAAACGGAAAAGAAGTGTGGAAACAATCGGGTGTATTACAAGCAAATCAGATAAATTCCATTATAAATAATTACCTTTAAATTCATTTAACTTTTCTATATGACCATATCTAAAATTTTGAAAGAAGATTTTCCTCAATTAGCAACTTCTGCTCCTTTATTAGAAGAGATAGAAAAAATAGGAACACTTAACAATTTTGATAAAAATACAGTCCTTTTAAAAGAAAACTCCTATATTAAAGTTATTCCTTTACTAATAAATGGTTTAATAAAAATATATAAAGAAGAAGAAAACGGTAACGAGGTTTTACTCTATTATATAAAACCAGGTGAAACATGTATTGTTTCTGTAATGGCTGGTGAAAAAGATGAAAAAGCATCTGTAAAAGGTGTTGTTGAAGAGAATTGTAAAGTTATTTTAATACCTAAAGACAAGCTGTTTAATTTACGTAAAAATCACTCAATTTGGAACTTGTTTATTTATGAACAATTTAATGATAAGTTTTACGAAGTAATTGATATGGTTAAGGTTTTAACTTTTTCTAATAAGGAAAAAAGATTATTAGATTTTTTAATAAAAAAATCTAATCTAAATGAAACCAAAACAGTAAATAAATCTCATCAAGAAATAGCAAATGAATTAGGATCTTCAAGAGAAGTTATTTCAAGACTACTTAAAAAATTAGAAAAAGAAGGTAAAGTTGAATTGTCTCTTAGAAAAATCAAGATTCTTTGATTTAAACTTGTGATGTTTATCACAATATTTTTATATTTAAAAATATATTTTTAAACTATATGTATTTAACTACAAATTAGTTAAACATAATATTACTAACTTAAAATTTTTATAATGTCAAAACACCATCAATTACTTATTATTGGGGGCGGTACAGCTGGTATCATGGTCGCTTCACAAATCCAAAAAACTAATCCAAATATCAATATAGGTCTAATTGAACCTGCTGAAACTCATTATTACCAACCAGCATGGACTCTTGTTGGAGCGAATACCTATGATTTTGATAAAACAGCGAGAAGCATGGCGTCTTTAATTCCATCTGGAGTTAATTGGATTAAAGAATATGCTGAAAAATTAGATCCTAAAAATAATAAAGTTGTTACAAAAGATGGAAATGATTTTACGTATGATTATTTAGTTGTATGCCCTGGGTTAAGAATGGCTCCTGAATTGGTAGAAGGATTAACTGAAGCTATGGATAAAGGAGTTGTATGTAGTAATTACACTAACCCAAAACACACATGGGAAGTTTTGAAAAATTTTAAAGGTGGTACGGCATTATTTACTATGCCTACTACTCCTATTAAATGTGGTGGAGCTCCTCAGAAAATCATGTATCTAGCTGATGAACATTTTATTAATGATGGAGTAAGAAAAAAAACGGATATAGTTTTTGCAATACCAGGTGGGGTTATTTTTGCAGTTAAACCCGTAGCAAAAACATTAATGACCGTAATTGATAAAAAAGACATTAATATTCGATTTTTTCATAAACTGGTTAAGGTAGATGGAGATAAAAAAATTGCATGGTATGAAATTGACAAAGATTTAGATGCTGGGGGCTGTGTAGTTATGTCTGATGACGATTCTAAAACTCTAGATAAAGAAATTCAATACAATTATAAAGATGTGAAAGTGACCAAAGATGGTGAACGTTTTGGTATTCATTTTGATATGATGCATTTAGCACCACCTCAAGCTTCACCAAAATTTGTTGCAGAATCTCCTTTGGCTACTCCAGAAGGATGGTTGTTTGTTGATGATAAAACCATGCAACATAAAAAATATAACAATGTATTTGGATTAGGTGATGCAGCTCAATTACCAACCGCAAAAACTGGTGCAGCTATTAGAAAACAGGCACCTGTGGTAGTTGCTAACATCTTAAAAATGATGGAAAATAATACCATTACGAATAAGATTTATGATGGATATTCATCTTGCCCATTAGTCACAGGATATGGTAAAATGGTTTTAGCAGAATTTGATTACAGTAAAGAGTTTAAACCGGATCCTAAATTAAAACAATTTCCATTGATGATTAGTGATTCATCTCAAGAACATTGGAGATTGTGGATTTTGAAAAAGTATTTACTTCCATATTTGTACTGGAATAAAATGATGAAAGGAATTAATGTTTAAGAGGAAAGATACCTTACTGTGACCATAATCACCAGTTTTCATAATTAGCCACAGTATTTTTGCAAATATTATAACATTCAAAATAAAATATTATGAAGAAAAATGTAGGATCAATTGATAAAATTATTCGATTAATAATAGCAGTTATTGCTGTTTATGCAGCGTATACAGGTATGGTTGCTAGTCCATGGAATTATGTTTTATATGCAGTTGCAGCAATTATGGTAGCAACTTCTTTAATGGGTTCTTGTCCGTTATTTTCAATTTTTGGAATCGGTACTTGTAAAATAAAAGAATAAAAAATTTCCTTTCCCCCTTTTTAAGAAAGAGACTGTTATTCATAACAGCCTCTTTTTTTTGTAATTAAAATTTCAAAGTTACACCAAGTAAAAAATTAATTTTGGCTTGTGGATAATATCCTGCCCCAGTGATTGTAGTAATATTATTTGGGTCTGACCAGGTATCATCGTAAGTATAAAAATATCCGTTTGAAACATATTTAACATTAAACATGTTATTTAACATCCCACTAAATTTAATCGATTTAAAAAGTTTATTAGATTGTAATTCATAGCTTACCAACATGTCGTTTACAAAATAGCTATCTAATTTAGAATTTTCATGTTCAATATTACTCATATATTGATTTCCAACAAACTTTGATAATAAGCTAATATTAATATTTTTAATAGGCTGATAAACAATATTACTACTAACTACAATTGCCGGTGAATAAGACAAATCAGTATTCCCGAAACCTTGTAATATACCATCAAATTCAGCGTACTTATCAATATTTTTATTGATACTTAATGCGATATTTGGTTGCCATTGCAAATTGTTCAAAATATTAATTGCAGATTCAATTTCTAAACCTAAACGATAACTATTTCCAATATTATTGGCTATTGGATTCCCCACATCATCTAAACTACCCGTTAACACCAATTGATCTTTATAATGCATATAATAGATGTTGGTATTCAACAAAAATTTGTTTGTTTTGTATTTCCAGCCCAATTCAAAATCATCTAAAGTTTCTGGTTTTACATTATTATTTGCTAAATAGTCAGCTCTTTTAGGTTCTTTATTTGCTCTGGCATAGGATAAGTAAAAATTGCTATGATCTAAAAAGTAACTCACTCCTAATTTTGGATTGATAAAATTATTTTTATCACTAATTTCAATATTTGATGGCCCCTCATCAATACCATTTACTTTATAATCAACTTTACGGAATTGTACATCAGCAAAAACACTCCAATTTTCATCGATAGAATAATCTGCTTTAGCGTAGATGTTAAAATCCTTTTTTACACCCGTGTTGTCATAGAATTTATCATTTATCATTTCACTTCCATACTTAGCCCAAATTACTTTCCCAAAATGATCGCCATCATATTTATTATAAGCTCCTCCAAAAATTAAACTCCAATTATCAAAGTTTTTTAAAAGTGAAAAAGTTGTACCATAAAAATCATTATTTAACCATTTTCGTTGAACTAGATCGGTCGTATTAATAAGTTCTCCATCAACAATAATTGGTTGATAACCATAGTCAGAAAAATCTCGATCATTTTTATATTGCTCATAAAAACCTCTACCATAAGTATAATGGAAAGCAAGATTAGCTATCCAATCATTTTCAAAATTATGATTGATATGTAGCTGATAATGATCTTGTTTATAATCATCAACCTGATTGTCATAGAAGCTAACAAATTCTCCATTATCATCGTAAATCTCTCCAGCAGGATTATAAGTTCTATCAGTTTTTAAAGTTTCAGCATCAATACCGTACCAGGCTTGATATGTAATTTCATGTCCGCCAAAAGCAATCGCTTTTATCAAAGTATTTTCATTAAAAAAACTAGCAGATAGGTATACCGATTTTAAATCAGAAGATGCTCTATCAATATATCCATCACTTTCAATTTTCGAGATTCTACCGGTAAACTCAGCTTTAAAACCCCCTAAACTATTCAAAGTTCCAGTTCCAAATTGAACATTTGTTTTAAAAGTATTATACGAACCTGCAGACAAATCTAATTCGGCGAAAGCCTTGTCTTTGATACCATTAGTAGACAAACTCAGACTCGCACCAAAAGCTCCTGCACCATTGGTAGATGAACCCACACCTCTTTGCAACTGCATGCTTTGGGTTGAGCTTGCAAAATCTGGCATATTAACCCAAAAAACACTATGAGATTCACTATCATTTAATGGAATTCCGTTGATGGTTACATTTACCCGAGTTGCATCACTACCTCTAACTCTAATACCCGTGTATCCAACTCCAGCACCAGCATCAGATGTAGTTATAACATTTGGTAAATAATTCAATAAAATAGGAATATCTTGACCTAGATTTCTTTCTTCAATTTCTTGCTTGGTTATATTGTTTTGAGTAAATGGAGCTTTTTTATCAACCCTAGTTGCTTTTACCAAAACCTCATCTAAATTAACAGTATCATTCAATATACTATTTTCTTGAGCATATGAAATTACACCAATGAGCAACACTAAAATGGTTAAGAAATAATTTTTCATTTTAATTTATCCAATAATTTTAAACTTTTTCGGAATAAAATGAAAAATAAAAAGGAGAGAAGAGTCATCATTTCCCTAAACAGCATTACCTGTTCAGGTTCTATGGGTATCATCTCAGCCGTTAATATTTTAAACTGGCACCCCGAATTCGTGGCAAATTTACAAATGAATTATGATATAGAAAATATTAAAAAGAAAAATATTTTATTTGAAGTCTAATCAAGTTTTGGCTTTTGCCTTGAAACCTTTTTAAATGCATGCTTTTTCTTTTTTTCTAAACGCTTTTTAATGGAAGATTTACTTGGTTTTGTAGCTTTTCTTTTAATAGATACATGTAATGCTTGTTTAATAGATTCGTGAAATTTTTCAATAACAATTTCTTTATTTTTATGTTGACTTCTAGATTCTTCAGAAGTTAGAATTAAAATATTTTCTTTGGTAAGCTTACTTTTTAATTTTTTCAAAAGCAAATCCTTTTCTTCTTCTGTAAAAGATGCAGAATTTTCTATATCAAACATTAATTGAATTTTTGAAGAAACTTTATTTGCATGTTGACCTCCCGGTCCGCTAGAGCGAACCGCTTTAAAGTTGAGTTCTTTTAAAAGCATATCTGTATTCATAATTTACTGAATACTTGAGTCATCATCAGTTTGCTGGTGTAAATAATGTAAATCTAAATCGGTTAAATCATCTGAAAAGCTTTTTAAATTAGATTTGGAGCTTAAAATTTCATCGATTCTATTTGTAGCTTTCTTTACTCGTGTTATTTTATCTCCCTTTAATATTATGTATGGACGATTATACTTTTTTAATGCATTCTCAAATGCTTTAAACATTTCTAAACGTTGATCAGGCCTATCTCTTAAATCATCTTTTTCCCATGGAGTATCTATATAAGTAAGTAAATACAAATCGTATGTATTATTTATTGCCGCTTTTTCTAAGTCAGGATTAACAAATCCACCATAATATTCTTCAGAATAAATTTTGGTTTCTAACAAATCAGTATCACAGATTAAAATTTTATCAGCTTTTTCAGCCAATTCATTTTCTAATTTCATTTGTCCAATTGCAATAGGCAATAAGTCAGAATTTTCACATGTTTTTCTTTCGTAGTTCCATTTTTTCTGTAAATAATCTCTAGCATATTCAGGAACCCAAACTGTATTGTAATATCTTGCCAATTGCTTTGAAAGTGTTGTTTTCCCACTGCTTTCTGGGCCAAATAACACTACTTTAATAATATTTATAGACTTTTGTTTAAGCTTTTCTTCCATGCTAAATATCCAGATATTGCTAAAATTAAAAAGATTGTGTATTGAATTCCAGTAAAACCAAAACCTTTTACAAAATATAAAGGTATGGAAACTATATTACCAGCTATCCATAGAATCCAGTTTTCTATTTTTTTATTTGCCATTAACCACATGGCGCCAAAAAATATTCCAGTTGTAAATGTATCTAAAAATGGTGTTATTTTTCTAAATTTTTCTAGATCACCAGAAGTCATATTGATATAAGCATAGTCTATACTTTCTGTAAACCCTAAATGGTTTGGCATTACATTGTAATATCTATAAACAATTATAACAAAAATAGATGTACCTAAAATAATGCCAATAGTTTTTAATTTATCATTAAGACTTGTTCTGGTTATAGGAATATGATGCTTATGATCATCAATAATCTTTGACCACATATACCACCCGTAAATGCTCATTAAAGTATAGTAAATGTTTATTATTAAATCACCATACAAGTCCCATTGAGTTAATAGATAAACATAGATTCCGGTACTTATTATACCGGTAGGAAAAACCAGAATATTTTCTTTTTTAGCATAAAAAACACTAATCACACCAAATAAAGCTGCTGTAAATTCTAGTATAATATTTAAAGAGGACGCTGTTTTATAAGGCTCTAAAAAAAAATCGATAAACTCATTCATAATCAATTTTCTGATTTGTTATAACTGAAAAAGCAAACTACTATTTTCTTCAAAACCATTACCAATTACAACCAAATCAGCACCATTTTGGTAAGCAGTATCTAATTGTTTCTTGGTTTTTATACCACCACCAACAATTAAAGGAATATTTATTTTTTGATTTACAGAATTAATAATTTCTTTGGAAACCGGATATTTTGCACCGCTTCCTGCCTCTAAATAAATCAATTTATTTCCCATAAGCATACCTGCATAAGCCGTATTGGTAATAGCATCTAATTTGTATTGAGAAATAGGTTTTGTTTGACTCACTCTTTGTACAGCTGTTTCTATACCACCATCAATTAAAATATATCCTGTAGGAATCACTTCTAATTCAGAATTTTGTATCAATGGAACCGATTTTATTTGTTGTTCAATTAAGTATTCTGGGTTTCTACCTGATAGTAAAGAAAGAAACAAAATAGCCTCAGCCTTATTTGTAATTTGGCTATAATCACCAGGGAATAATACTATTGGAATTGTTGTGAGTAATTTAATTTTTTGAACCACATTATCTGTTATTCCGTTTTTTACGGTGCTCCCACCAACAAAAATAAAATCAACACTTTTTTCATTGATTTTCTTGATGGTTTCAGAAAGCTTAGATAAATCTAACTTTTCCGGATCAAGCAAAACAGCAAGTAGTTTTTTACCCTTCTTTTTTGAAGATAGTATTTTGGTATAGATAGTGTTCACTTTCAACTTTTTATTGGAATTGCATAAACCAAAGTAAACCCCTCATCAAAAAACATAAAATTTATTTGGTATTTCTTTTTCCAGTCCTCAAAAATAACCTTTCCAGTTGATTTTTTATTAGCAAATAAAAAAGGATCTATAGAAATATGATTGTGAAAACTCAACCCACCATAAGGATAGATTTTATACATAGCTTCTTTTGCTCCCCAAATTACGGTTAGTTGCTTTACAATATCTTCATCCGATAGAGAATCAACATCAGTATTTACAAATTTATCTTGAATTCGTATTATTTTTGGGCGGTTCTTTTCAATATCAATTCCAACATCTGTATCGCTAATTATTACAGCCGAAAATTGATGGGAATGCGTTATCGAAATATTTTTTTTATCTATTAACAATGGCTTACCATATTTGTTATAGTACAAATCAAAATCACTATATCCAGCAAGGTTTAATAAATGTCTAACACTCAAAAATGCTCTTTGATGCAACTCTGATCGCATTCCATTTAATCGTTTTAAACTATTTTCATTTAAGTCTATAACATTAAATAAATCATCAAAAGATTCTTCAATTTTCCATACTAAAAGCGTAGTGTTTTTATTTGGGTTTATAGTTTTATAAAGCGGCATTATTATTTGGACTGTATTTTGTATTTTTGCAAACTCAAAAGCAAATATAAATATTATGAATTCTAAAACATCAACATACATAAAATATAAAGTTAAAGATATCAATCTTGCAGATTGGGGTAGAAAAGAAATTCATTTGGCTGAAGCGGAAATGCCTGGTTTGATGAGTTTGAGAGAAGAGTATAAAAATGATAAACCCCTAAAAGGAGCAAGAATTGCTGGGTGTTTACACATGACAATTCAAACAGCAGTTTTAATTGAAACTTTGATTGAACTTGGTGCAGAAGTAACCTGGAGCTCTTGTAATATTTTTTCCACACAAGATCAAGCTGCTGCAGCTATTGCTGAAGCTGGAATTTCTGTTTATGCTTGGAAAGGTATGAACGAAGAGGAGTTCGATTGGTGTATAGAGCAGACTTTATTTTTTGGTGAAGAGAAGAAACCTTTGAATATGATACTTGACGATGGTGGAGACTTAACCAATATGGTATTAGATAAATATCCTGAATTGATTGAAGGGATTGGAGGTATTTCAGAAGAAACAACAACAGGTGTTCATCGTTTATATGATAGAATGAAATCTGACAATTTACCTTTACCAGTAATCAATGTTAATGATTCGGTTACAAAATCAAAATTTGATAATAAATACGGTTGTAGAGAGAGTGCAGTTGATGCAATTCGACGAGCAACCGATACTATGATGGCAGGTAAGGTAATAGTTGTAGCTGGTTTTGGTGATGTTGGTAAAGGTACAGCAGCTTCATTTAAAGGTACAGGTGCCAGAGTAATTGTTACAGAAATAGATCCAATTTGTGCATTACAAGCAGCTATGGAAGGTTTTGAAGTTAAAAAAATGGATAATGTTATTGGAAAAGCTGATATAGTTATTACAACAACCGGAAATAAAGATATTATACAAGAACGTCATTTTAGAGCTTTAAAAGACAAAGCTATTGTCTGTAATATTGGTCATTTTGATAATGAAATTGATGTTGCCTGGTTAAACAATAATTATGGTGATACCAAAGTAGAGATCAAACCTCAAGTTGATCAATACAATATTGATGGAAAAGAAATTATTTTATTGGCAGAAGGCAGATTGGTAAATTTAGGTTGCGCAACGGGTCATCCAAGTTTTGTAATGAGCAATTCATTTACTAATCAAACTTTGGCACAAATTGAATTATGGAATTACCCGGAAAAGTATGAGAACAAAGTATATATGTTACCAAAACATTTAGATGAAAAAGTAGCACGATTACATTTAGAAAAAATAGGTGTTGAGCTGGATGAATTAAGAACAGATCAAGCTGAATATATTGGAGTAAAAGTTGAAGGACCTTATAAGCCTGAGTACTACAGGTATTAACCTTAATAATTAATACTTCTGAGTGATTATTTAGAAGTTTTCTTTATGTTTAAACCACAATTATATAGAATATTTGATTATGAAAAATATATTAGTCCCAATAGGAAGTAATGAAAATGCTGTGAATACTTTACAATATGCAATTGATTTTGCAGAACAGGTAAATGCAAAAATTTATTTAATACATGTTTTTAGTAGTTCAAAAATTTCAGGATCCTTTGTAAAAATGGATGATCTGTTTGAAAGAGAAAGTAAAAAAATATTAAAAGATCATTTGTCAAATGTTGATAAGAAAAATGTTGAGATTTTATCTAAATCCTTAAAAGGATATAATATTATTGATAGTATTGAGCAATTGGCTAATGTTTTTAAAATAGATCTATTAATTACTTCAACAAAAAATGACACTTCAGACAAATCTATATTCTTGGGTAAAGTAACTGGATCTTTTGTTAAGGACACCAAAATACCAGTATTAATTATTCCTTCTATGGCTAAATTTAAGCCAATTTCTAAGGTGCTAATGGCTGTAAAATCGGGAATTATTAAAAGTAAGTCAGCTTTAAACGCTTTAGTTAGCATTCAAAAAGAGTTTAACACAACAGTTAATTTATTACAAGTAAAGACTCCCAATTTAAAAGAGAAAGATTTAGAAATAGATAAGGAATTGAATGAAATAAAATCTGATTTAATTCTAACCGAAAATGCTACTGTTTTTCAAGCTGTATTAGAGTTTTTACATGAAGAAAATCCAGATTTAATATGTGTTATTCGACGAAAAAGAGGATTCTTTAAGAAGCTTTGGGAAGAAGATAAGATTAAAAAAATTGATTTTGAAAGTAAAATTCCATTATTAGTATTAAAGGGAAAAGTTTGATAAGTATTCTATTGGGATGCCTGCTAATATAAAGAAAATAGCAAAAAATAATTTGGGGCTATAGCTCAGTTGGCTAGAGTGCTTGACTGGCAGTCAAGAGGTCGGGAGTTCGAATCTCCCTAGCTCCACTTCATTATCAAAGAGTTAAAACTTTAACTCTTTTTACGTACAAAAATACTTGTTAGAGCCAACAAAAAAGACCTCAACGAAAGTT
>DAOVTF010000080.1 GCA_030633225.1 Flavobacteriaceae bacterium | reverse complement strand
TCCTATTAATATTGAAGATGAAATGAAGTCTGCATACATTGATTATTCAATGTCTGTAATAGTTTCACGTGCATTACCCGATGTAAGAGATGGTTTAAAACCTGTGCATAGAAGAGTGTTATTTGGGATGCATGAATTAGGGATAAAAGCAACTGGTGCTCATAAAAAATCGGCTAGAGTTGTTGGAGAAGTTTTGGGTAAATATCATCCTCATGGAGATACATCAGTTTATGATGCCATGGTGAGAATGGCTCAAGATTGGAGCATGCGTTATGAATTGGTTGATGGACAAGGAAATTTTGGTTCACCAGATGGTGACAGTCCTGCGGCAATGCGTTATACAGAGGTGAGAATGAGGAAGATATCAGAAGATATGCTTGCTGATATTGAGAAAGATACTGTTGATCATCGTTTAAATTTTGATGACACTCTTCAAGAGCCTGTTGTTTTACCAACCAGGATACCAAGTTTATTGGTTAATGGTGCTTCTGGAATTGCCGTTGGTATGGCTACTAATATGGCACCTCATAATTTAAGTGAAGTTATTGATGGTACCGTTGCATATATCGAAAATAATGAGATAGAGATCGAAGAATTAATGGAGCATATTAAAGCTCCTGATTTTCCAACCGGAGGAACCATTTATGGTTATGAAGGTGTTAGGAATGCTTTTTTAACCGGTAGGGGTAGAATTGTAATGCGTGCAAAAGCTAATTTTGAAGAAGTTAGTGGTAGAGAATGTATAGTTGTTACCGAGTTGCCATATCAAGTGAATGGGGCCGATTTGTTAAAGAAAACAGTAGATCTTATCAATGATAAAAAAATTGATGGAATTTCTACAATTCGAGATGAAACTAGTAGAAAAGGTAGAAGAATAGTTTATGTATTAAAACGTGATGCAATACCAAATATCGTATTAAATAAATTATATAAATACACGGCTTTACAAACTTCTTTTAGTGTAAATAATATTGCTTTAGTTAATGGTAAACCAGAAATGCTTAATCTGAAAGATTTGATTAAACATTTTGTGAATCACCGTCATGAAGTAATTGTAAGAAGAACTAAATATGAACTTCAAAAAGCAGAAGCGCGTGCACATATTTTAGAAGGATTAATTATTGCAAGTGATAATATTGATGAAGTAATCAAGTTAATTCGTGCTTCAAACAATGCAGATGAAGCAAGAAATAAATTGATTGAACGTTTTGATCTTTCTGAAATTCAAGCTAAAGCTATAGTTGAAATGCGTCTACGTCAGCTTACTGGTCTAGAGCAAGATAAACTAAGAGATGAATATGAAGAAATAATGAAATGGATTGAAGATCTAAAAGATATTCTTGATAGTGAACCTAGAAGAATGAAAATTATTAAAGAAGAACTTTTAGAGATCAAAAATAAGTATGGAGATGAGCGAAGATCAATTATTGAATATGCCGGTGGCGAATTGAATATTGAAGACATGATTCCTGATTCTAAAGTGGTTGTAACAATTTCACATGCAGGATATATAAAACGAACAGATCTTTCAGAATATAAAACTCAAAATAGAGGTGGTAGAGGTCAAAAAGGAGTTGCTACAAGAAATGAAGACTTCTTAGAACATTTGTTTGTTGGTACAAACCATCAATATATGCTATTCTTTACTCAAAAGGGTAAAGTATTTTGGATGAGAGTATATGAAATTCCGGAAGGAAATAAAACCTCTAAAGGAAGAGCTATTCAAAACTTGATCAACATTGAAAATGATGATAAAGTAAAAGCATTTTTAGTTACGCAAGATTTAAAAAATGAAGACTATGTAAATAGTAATTATGTTGTAATGGTAACCAAAAAGGGGCAAACCAAAAAAACTTCATTAGAGCAATATTCAAGACCAAGAACTAACGGAATTAACGCAATTACCATTAAAGAAGGTGATGAACTATTAGAAGCGAAATTAACAAATGGTGAAAGTCAGATTATGATTGCAGCTAAATCAGGTAAATCTATTCGTTTTGAAGAAAGTAAAACTCGACCGATGGGAAGAAATGCTTCTGGTGTTAGAGGTATTAGACTAAGAGATGATAAAGATGAAGTAATTGGAATGGTTTCAATTGCTGATGAAGAAAGTGATATTTTGGTTGTTTCTGAAAAGGGTTACGGAAAACGCTCTAGTTTAGATGCTTACCGAATTACTAATAGAGGAGGTAAAGGTGTTAAAACAATTAATATTACTGATAAAACAGGTGAATTAGTTGCTATTAAAAATGTAACTGATCAAGATGATTTAATGATTATTAATAAGTCAGGTATTACAATTAGAATGGCAGTTTCTGATCTTCGTGTTATGGGTAGAGCGACGCAAGGTGTTAAATTGATTAATATTAAAGATTCTGATTCTATAGCAGCCGTTGCTAAAGTAATGCATGAAGATGATGATATGGAAGAGACTGATGAAATAGTAGATGAAACTACAAAAACTGATGATAATGATGAAAATAACACGCAAAATGATTAATTTTGCAACTCTCTAAAACCAAGTATAAATTAAGAATATATTAAAATGAAAAAACAAATTTTACTGTTGTTAACCTTATTTATTAGTTTGACAACTTTTGCACAAAAAAACGAATTAAAAGATGCTGAAAAGGCATTAAAGAAAATGGACTATGCCACAGCGAAATCATCTATAGATCAAGCTGAAAGTTTAATTGTTAATGCTGATGACAAAACTAAAGCTAAATTTTATTATTTAAAAGGTGAAACTTATGCTGGATTATCAAAAACGGCACCAACTGTTGATAATTATAATACTGCTGCAGATGCATATAATTCTGTATTTGAATTAGAAAATAGTGCTAATGGAAAATACACCAAATTGGCTGAACCAACTATGAATACAATGATATCTGATTTATCCTCAAAAGGAATTAAATCTTATCAAGATAAAAATTATAGTGCAGCTAAAACTGAATTATATCAAGTTTATAATTTGAGCAAAAAGGATACTGCCTTTTTAGAATATGCGTCAAATGCAGCTTATTTAGATAAAGATTATGATGCTGCTTTAGAATATTTTATTGAATTAAAAGATTTAGGTTATACAGGTATAGTAACTGAGTATACTGCTAAGAATATGGAATCAGGTCAGGTGGAAAAAATGGCATCAAAAACACAAATGGATTTAATGGTAAAATCTAAACAATACACTGAACCTAAATCTATTACAACTGAATCTAAGCGACCTTCAATTATAAAAAACATTGCATTGATTCATGTTGAAAAAGGGGATACAGAAAAAGCAATTGAAGCTGTAAAAGAGGCAAGAAAAGTGGATCCTACTGATGTTAATTTGATATTAACAGAAGCTAATATTCAAATTAAACTTGGTAATAAAGAAGAATTTGCAACATTAATGAATGAAGCAATTAAATTAGATCCTACAAATGCATCTCTATACTTTAACCTAGGTGTTATTAGTGGTGAGCAAGGAGATTTAGAAAAAGCAAAAGAGTACTATAATAAAGCCATTGAATTGAATCCTGATTATGTTGATGCTTATGTTAATTTGGGATCGGCCATGCTAGATAAAGACAAAGAATTGGTTGAAAGAATGAATAAAAATTTAAGTAATTTTGATAAATACGATGAGATTAAGGCAGAACAAGTTAAATTATATAAAGAAGTAATACCAGTTTACGAAAAAGCATATAATTTAAGACCTGATGATATTGATACCGTTAGAACATTAATGAGTTTGTATGAAAATGCAGAAATGGATGATAAATTCATGGAAATGAAGAATAAATATGATTCTTTAAAATTGTAATTATATTTTACAAATCTTATAAAAGGCTACCATTTGGTAGCCTTTTATGTTTTAAAATATTTGCTTCATAACCCGAAGCTTATGTGTATGTCTTTTAGTATCAATATTATAAATTCCACTTTGATCTAGTCTATCGATTCTAATTTTTCCATAACAATGAATAATATGATTATTTGCTAAAATAATTCCGACATGATTAATTTCACCTTCTTCGTTGTCGAAAAAAGCTAAATCACCAGCTTCACTTTCTTCTATAAAACTTAATACTTCCCCTTGATTTGCCTGTTGATATGCATCACGAAATAATGAATACCCATTTAATTTATAAACCATTTGAGTAAATCCTGAACAATCAATTCCAAATGGAGTTCTACCTCCCCATAAAAATGGCGTGTTTAAATATAGATGTGCAGTTCTAACTAAATTACTTTTAATTGATTTTCCCGAAAGTGACTCCCCATCATATTCAAATTTTTCCTCCAATAATTTAAAACTACTATTTTTATAAAAAGGTAGAGTAGAGCCTAAAGTTAAAGTTTGTAAATTGGTGTTTTGATTTGATATAAAAGTTACTAACTCATTTGAAAGATATGAGTTATTAGCATTGATATCTATATATTGGTTTTCTTCAAGTTTTAGAAATTGGTTTGCTAGAACCCAACCTTCATAATTGTCGAAATCAGTTAATATTTTGATCCATTTCTTATTAAATTCTGAAATTTTAAAAGTTTCTCCAAATAGTAATTGCGAAACCATTTCACTCGTATTACTAGGTTCTTTGCGAATAGCAACACTGTTTATATTACAAATTCCAAATTTCATATAATTTTTATATAAATAAAGTAGCTTATAAAAGAAATGTTTGACATATTTTTCAATGCTAATTTACATTTTCAATTACCATGGCACTTGCACCACCACCTCCATTACAAATTCCGGCAGCACCAATTTTTGCTTTGTTTTGTTTCAAAACATTAATTAATGTAACCATTATTCTTGCTCCAGAACAACCCAAAGGATGACCCAATGAAACAGCTCCACCATTTACATTTACCCTTGCAGGATCTAAACCTAAAAGTTTTATATTCGCTAGTCCTACAACTGAAAAAGCTTCGTTCAACTCATAAAAATCCACATCACTTTTATCGATGCCTGCCTTGGTAATTGCTTTTGGTAGTGCCTTTGCTGGAGCAGTAGTAAACCATTCTGGCTCTTGAGATGCATCAGCATAACCACTAATTTTGGCTAATGGTTTTAAATTTAATTCTTCTGCTTTTTCTTTACTCATTAAAATTAATGCAGCTGCTCCATCATTTAATGTTGAAGCATTAGCAGCTGTTACGGTTCCATCTTTGTTAAATGCAGGTCTCAAATTTGGAATTTTATCCATGATTACATTTTTATACTCCTCATCTTCGTTAAAAAGAATAGGATCTCCTTTTCGTTGTGGAATTTCAACTGGAACTATTTCATCAATAAATTTACCATCTTTCCATGCTTTTTTAGATCTATTATAAGATTCAATGGCAAAATTATCTTGATCTTCTCTGGTAAAATCATATTCAGTAGCACACGCATCACCACAAGTACCCATATGTTTTCCATCATAAACATTAACTAATCCATCTTTTAGCAATCCATCTGCTATTTTTAGATTACCAAATTTTTGACCTTTTCTAGCTTGTATATAATGAGGTATCATGCTCATGTTTTCCATACCACCTGCTACAACAATATCAGCATCACCACATTTTATAGCTTGTGCTGCAAACATCATGGCTTTCATACCTGATGCACAAACTTTATTTACCGTTGTACACGGAATAGTATCTGGTAATCCAGCAAATATTGCCGCCTGTTTGGCAGGAGCTTGACCAACACCAGCTTGAACAACATTTCCCATATATACTTCGTCAATCAAATTTACATCAAGACTTATTTTATCCAATGCTCCCTTGATAGCAATTGCTCCTAGTTTTGGTGCAGAAATATTTGATAAGGTGCCTAAAAAACTTCCTATGGGAGTTCTAACAGCAGATACAATTACCACTTCTTTACTCATAATATATGATTTAAATATATTGAATTTTACTTGAAATTATATAGTATACGAAAGTAGTTAATTTTAGTGACTTTTATTATATATAATATGGGCTAGGTAATTTTTATTACCATTTATTTTGAAAATTAATATTATATTCATCCAAAATCAAAAACAACATATTTTATGATCGATAATTCTAGTAAGAAACACTATATAGCTATTATTGGTGGTTCAATTTCAGGTTCAGAAGCAGCTTTTATTTTAGCGGAAAAAGGATATCGTGTAGTTATTTTTGAAATGAATAGTTTGCCCTACGGAAAAATTGAAGATGGCTTACCTAAATGGCATATTAATTTAAGAAATAAGCAAGAACAAAATATTGACCAAAAGTTAAATCATGAAAATATACGATTTGTTCCGAATGTTAAAATTGGAAGAGATATTTCTTTTGATGATTTGGTGAATAATTGGGGGTTTACAGTTATAATTTTAGCCAATGGAGCATGGAAAGATAGGGACTTACCTGTAAATGATATCAATAAATTTATCGATAAGGGTTTGATTTACCAAAATGCATTATTGTACTGGTATAATCATAAACACGAACCTAATTATAATGGGCCAGATTTTAATATAAAAGACGGAACTGTCGTAATTGGTGGTGGATTATCTTCACTTGATGTGATGAAATTAGGAATGATTGAATTGGTACAAAATGCTTTATTAAAACATAAGGGTTTAGATATTGATTTATTTACTTTTGAAAAGAAAGGGATTTTAAAAATATTAAATGAATTGCATCTTACTTTAAAGGATTTAAAACTTAAAGGAATGCAATTAGTTTACAGAAGAAATGCGGCAGATATGCCATTAAAAACTCCTAGAGATAATTCCAAAGAAAGCATTCTTAAAGCAAGAGAAGTTTCAGACAAGCTATTAAAGAAATATGCTGAAAATTTTATGTTTCAATTTATTCCGTTAAGTTCTCCTTTGGAAAAAATTGAAAATAACGGAAAATTAGAAGGGGTTATTTTTCATAAAAACAAATTAATTGACCAAAAATTAATTCCTTTAAAGGAAGATACTTTTAAAATTGAAACTACTATGGTTATTTCATCAATTGGTAGTTTACCTGAAAAAATAATAGGATTACCCTATGACTATTCGATTCTTAAAATGAAAAATAAAAACGGGTATAAAGTTTCTGGCTTTACCAATGTTTTTGCTATTGGAAATGCCGTAACGGGTAAAGGTAATATTAGAGAATCGAAAAAGCACGGAGCTGATATGACCAATAAAATTATTAATGAGCACTTGTTAAAAGAAGATGCAATTGAAATTTGGTTGAAGAATTATAATGAAAACATTAGAAGTGAAGTTCAAGAACAAATGGATGAAATTGAGGCAGAAATCCAATCTAAAAAAATAATGCCAGATATTGTAATTGATAATATTTTAAGTAAAACAAAAAAACTACAAGAAAAAATTGGATATAAGTCTTACGAAAGTTGGATTCTATCAAAAACGCCCATACGTTTAGAAGATATGTTAAACAAATAGCGCAATTTATTTTTAAATTTTTACATTTGAAGACCAATTGCACTATATGAAGGATTTTATTAATAAATTGTATCAAAGTCACGCTTTAATCTATAAAGTCGTACTTTTTATTATTACTACAATCACAATTGTTTATTTGTTTCCAAAGGGAGGACAATTTAAATACAATATTCAAAAAGGTAAACCCTGGCAATACGAAAATTTATATGCTCCTTTTGATTTTGCAATTCTAAAATCTGAAGTTGATATTAAGAATGAAACTCAAGAAATTGAAGAGAATAAGCAATTGTTTTTTACTGAAAAGGAAAAAGTAATTAAAAAAGTAAGTGAAAAATATGATAAACAAATTCTTTTTGTTTATGAAGATTCTTCAGCCACTGGCTTCAATAAAAAAAGGCTTAAATTATTTGGTTCAAAATTTATAAATAAGGTTTATAAAACGGGATTTTTAAATAAATCAGATAATAATAAAATATCGAAAAATACTTTAATAACTTTAAG
>DAOVTF010000119.1 GCA_030633225.1 Flavobacteriaceae bacterium | reverse complement strand
TAATTATTCAGGGAGGTAAAGATTATAGAGTACCAATAGGTCAGGGATTAGAAGCCTTCCAAGCAGCTCAATTAAAAGGTATAAAAAGTAAGTTATTGTATTTTCCTGAAGAAAATCATTGGGTTTTGGACTATCAAAACTCCTTAGTATGGCAAAGAGAGTTTTATAAGTGGTTAAAAAATACTTTATAAAATTTATTGAGAAAATGATTTAATGTGTGAATGATCAAATAAATACAATCAATTAAAATTATGAATTCAATATATAAAACATTAGCCTTTTTATTTATTTTGTTTTTTCAGTTTTCTTACTCACAACATAATATTATACCGGCTCCGGTAAAATATGAAATGAATGAGGGTTCATTTGTAATTGATAAAAGTGTGAGTATTGAAACTCAAAATATAGATACCAAGGATTTGAATGGCATTAAGTTATTTCAAAAATATTTATTGGATTTGGGTATTGAATCAGACTTTGTAAAGCGAAAAGCAGGAAGTATTATTTCTATTAATATGAATAATAAATATGATTCTACATTAGGAGATGAAGGTTATAAACTTGAAGTGAATGAAAATAGAATTGTTTTAAATGCAAATAAAGAAGCTGGTGTTTTTAATGGTTTACAGACTTTAAAACAATTATTTCCTGTTAATAATAATAAGACTGAAAAAATTGAAATCCAATCTTGTAAGGTTTTAGATTACCCTCGGTTTAAATGGAGAGGATTAATGCTTGATGTTAGTCGTCATTTTTTTACAGTAGATGAGGTAAAGTCTTTTATAGATAAAATGTCGGAATATAAATTCAATGTATTTCATTGGCATTTAACCGATGATCAAGGATGGAGAATTGAAATAAAATCCTTACCTAAATTAACTGAAATTGGTGGATGGCGAGTTGAACGGTATGGTAGGTATGGAAGTGAAAGACCTTATCCTAAAAAAGGTGAAAAAGCAACGTATGGTGGTTTTTATACTCAAGAACAAATTAAAGGTATTGTACAATATGCCAGTGATAGAAATATAACCATTGTACCAGAGATAGATATGCCAGGGCATAGTATGGCTGCATTAGCAGCTTATCCGGAATTATCAGTTAATCAAAAACCAACTTTTGTTGTGCCAGGTTCAAAGTTTGTAGATTGGCAAGGCGGAGGAAAATTTGAAATGTTAATTGAAAACACTTTAAATCCTATTGATGAAAATGTTTATGATTTTATAGATAAAGTCTTTACAGAAGTTGCTCAATTATTTCCTGGAGAATATATCCATATGGGAGGTGATGAAGCATATCATGGTTATTGGGAAAGAGACACCAATGTTCAAAAATTTATGAAGGAAAATAGTATTAAAGATGGTGAAGAATTACAAAGTTATTTTGTAAAAAGAGTTGAAAAAATAATCAATAGTAAAGGTAAAAAAATGATTGGCTGGGATGAAATTTTAGATGGTGGTTTAGCAGAAGGAGCAGCGGTGATGAGCTGGCGAGGTATGAAAGGAGGAATCAAAGCAGCAAAAATGGAACATGAAGTAGTGATGACTCCTACAACCTATGCCTATTTAGATTATACCCAAGGCGATAAAAGTGTTGAAAACAGAATTTATGCTAGTTTAAGTTTGGAAAAGAGTTACGAGTTTGAGCCGATTCCAAAAGATGTAAATCCAAAATATATTTTAGGCGGACAAGGTAATTTATGGACAGAAGGAATAGCAACAATGCCATTTGCTTTTTATATGACTTATCCACGTGCTTTCGCTTTAGCGGAAACACTTTGGAGCACTAAAGAAAATAAAAAGTGGAATGATTTTATGAGAAGAACAGAATATCATTTTAATCGTTTTGATGCCACCAAAACTAATATTTCTAAAGCAGTTTTTGACCCAATAATTACAGTCTATTTAGAAAATGATGAATTAATGTGTAAATTGGAAAATTCAGTTCCAAATACAGAAATCTATTATGCAATTGATAATTCTTATCCTGTACAATTTGGTCAAAAATATATTGAGCCATTTAAAATTCCAGAGGGAAATCTTGATTTACATACACAAACATTCAGAGATGGTAAAGCCATTGGAAGAGAATTACATATTCCTAGAAAAGATTTAGTAAAAAGAGTGAAAAAAAAATGAAAAACATAGAATTACTTCTAATAATTGGTTTATTATTTCCTATTGCGATTTATGCTCAAAAGGATTATGAAAGTGGGTATGTTGTGACTAATGATAACGATACGCTTGTTGGGTTAGTTAAAGATAGAAAGCAGCCACCATTTGGTAAACTTTACAAGAAAGTATATTTTAAGAATAAACATAAAAAGCAAAAATACAGTTCAAACCAAATTATCGGGTATTAACAAGGAACTCGTGAATATGAAAGTATGTGGATTGATGTAAGTAGCCATTTAATCCATGAAAAATACACATCAATTCCTAATCAAGGAGAAAAAGAGTTTTTAAAAGTCATAGAGAGAGGCTATCTCACGTATTATCAAAGAGAGTTTGAATATGCGGATAATGATTATATTGATCAAATAAGTTTGTTTAAAAGAGAAGATGATAATTCCTTGGTTAGAGTTTCTCAAGGAATTTTTGGTTTAAGAAAAGAAAGTCTTGCTTCTTATTTTAATGATTGCCCTGATTTGGTTAATAAAATTGTAAATGAAGAAATTAAAACACCAATTGAAATTGTTAGATTTTATAATTCCTGGAGAATAAAAAATCATTAATGATCAAGCTTAGTAATAAAAGGAGTTATATTAATGAAAGGGTTTTGTTTGCTATTCTATTCTTCACTTATGGAGTAAATGCTCAGAATGATCTCCAAAATTATAATAAAACTAGATTAGGTGCTAATTATGGCTTTGGCACTCAGGAGAGTTTTCCATTCAATTCTAAAGATTATTCTTATGATATTAGGTTTTATAAAATTCAAATAAATTATAAATTAAAGGAAAATAGAAAGTGGAGTTTTGAGTTGAACGTAGAACCAAGTTATTATTTAGCTGAACACCAATTATTGAATAAGTATTATGTGAAACCGGAAGATGGAGATGATTATCTAGAGAAAAGAGAAGAATTTATACAAAAAAAGAATATCAATGAATATGTTTTAAATCTTGGTATTATAGCAAGATATAAAATTTATAAAAGTTTTAGCACCTATGCGATAGGTAGTGTGGGACCAATGTACTCTGATACAGATACCGAAAGAATGAATGCGGGTTTTGCTTTTTCAGATATTTTTGGTTTGGGTGTATCATATAAAATAAATAGATTTTATTTGGATTTCAGGTATAGTTTTAGGCATGTGTCTAACTTAAATATAAATCTACCAAATAATGGATATAACAGTAGTAATATAGAAATTGGTTGCACTTATCAGCTTTAAATAGATTTATTGCATAACTAAACTTGAATTTAAAATGAATTCTAATTTGCCAAATATTATTAAACTCTTTAAATATTATAAATCTTTAGGAGAGAAAACTTTTGATCAAATTTCTGAAGAAAAATTATTTTGGCAATACAGTGAAGAAAGTAATAGTATTGCTGTTATTGTAAAACATCTATCGGGAAATATGCTATCTAGATGGACAGATTTTTTAATTTCTGATGGTGAGAAAGAATGGAGAAATAGAGATTTAGAATTTGAAGATAGTATTAAATCGAAGAAGGAATTAGAGGAAATTTGGAATAATGGTTGGATCTGCTTGTTTGATGCTTTGAATAACTTATCAGAAGAAGATCTGAAAAATATTGTTTACATTAGAAACATAGGGCATTCTGTTATCGATGCGATAAACAGACAGTTGGCACATTACTCATACCATGTAGGTCAAATTGTTTTTATTGGAAAAATGATAAAAAACGAAAATTGGAAACCTCTCTCTGTCCCAAAAGGAGAATCAAAAAAATACAATAAAGAAAAATTTAAAAATCCTAAACGATCCAAGCATTTTACAGATGATTTGTAAATGTATTTTTATTAAATATAAAATGGCAACTTCTTTATTTATCTTTGTACTTTAATTGTTATTGAAAGTTTAAATGTTTTATAAAAAATTTCTACTTCTTACTATTTTCTTCTTACTTCTTTTTACTTCTTGCGAGCAAAAAGAAAATAATAAATTAACTATAGCAATAGCTGCGAATATGCAATATGCTATGAAAGATCTTACAAAAGCCTTTTCAAATGAAACAGGTATTGAATGTGAATCAATTAGTAGTTCTTCAGGTAAATTGACAGCTCAAATTAAAGAAGGTGCTCCTTATGATATTTTTGTATCGGCAGATATGAAATTTCCAAATGAATTATATCAAAGTGGTTTTTCTACTGGGAAGCCAAAGGTATATGCCTATGGTAAATTAGTAATATGGACTATGAATACTCAATTAAATCCAAACTTTGATTCTTTAGAAAAAAAACATATCAACCATATTGCAATGGCCAACCCTAAAACTGCTCCTTACGGAATTGCAGCAGAGGAAGCTTTAAAAAATAAAGGGCTTTTTGATAAAATTCAATCTAAATTAGTTTTTGGAGAGAGCGTTGCGCAAACCAACCAATTTATTGTTTCTTATGCTGCCGAGATTGGTTTTACAGCAAAATCAGTAGTTTTATCAGTAAATATGAAAGGTAAAGGAAACTGGAAAGAGGTAGATGATAATTTGTATTCTCCTTTAGCACAAGGAGTTGTTGTATTGAATAATAGAGATACTAATTTAAAGAATGCGCAAAGATTTCAAAATTTTTTATTTTCCGAAAAGGGTAAAGAAATTTTAAATAAATTTGGATATTCAGTAAATGATTAAATGAATAGTTTAAAAGGTAAAATAGAAGCAGTTAATGTAAGTGGTGATTTATCAATTGTAACTGTAAAAGTTAATAATACAAATTTTTCTGCTATTGTAATTGATACTCCCAAAACAGATAGTTATTTAGTTAAAAATAATCCAATAAATGTAATTTTTAAAGAGACTGAAGTTATTATTGGAGTGGGTTCTGTTGAAGGAATTAGTTTGAGAAATAAACTATTTGGAGAAGTTGTGTCAATAGCATCAGATAATTTATTAAGTAAATTGGTTGTTGATACAGATGTTGGTGAAATATCATCAATAATTACTTCAAAATCAGTAGAAAGATTAAAAATTAAAATTGGTACTAAGCTTACGGCGATGATTAAAACTAATGAATTGATGTTGTCAAAATGATAGATTGGACTCCGCTCATATTAACATTTAAATTGGCTTTTATAACAACCATTTTGTTGTTGATTATTGCCATTCCCTTATCTTATTGGTTAGCATATACCAAATCAAAAGTAAAGCCTGTTATGGAAACCTTAGTGAGTATGCCTTTAGTTTTGCCGCCAACAGTTTTAGGTTTTTATATGCTTATAGCGTTTAGTCCTTCAAACTCTTTTGGAAATTGGTTGGATGAATGGCTTGGTTTACGTTTGGTTTTTTCTTTCGAGGGATTGATTTTAGCTTCAATAATTTATAGTTTACCTTTTATGGTTCACCCTTTGCAATCGGGATTTTCAAATTTATCAATTTCGTTAAAAGAAGCTTCTTATGTTTTAGGAAAATCAAAATTAACAACACTTTTTAAAGTGTTATTGCCAAATTTAAAAACATCATTACTAACCGGAATTGTTCTTGCTTTTGCACACACCATTGGTGAATTTGGTGTGGTTTTAATGATTGGAGGTAATATTTCGGGAAAGACAAAAGTTGCGTCTATAGCTATTTATGATGAGGTTGAATCTTTAAATTATGGAGCTGCAAACACTTATTCTTTAATTTTATTTGCAATTACTTTTGTTATATTATTAATGGTGTATCTGGTTAATGGGGGATATTTTAAACGAATTATTTCATGATAGAGATTTCCGTTAATAAAAAATTGCAATCCGCTTCAGGGGTAATGTTACTTGATATCCAGTTAGAAATTGAAAAAGGAAAATTAGTAACTCTTTATGGAAAATCAGGTGCAGGTAAAACAAGTCTGCTAAAAATCATTGCAGGATTATTATCCGTTGAAAAAGGAATTATAAATGTTGAAAATTCTACATGGTTAAACACCAATAGAAGTATTAATCTTTCACCTCAAAAAAGAAATATTGGTTTTGTATTTCAAGAGTATGCTTTGTTTCCAAACATGACAGTTAAAGAGAATTTATTGTTTGCCCTGGCTAGAAATCAAAATAAAAAAAGCATAAACAATCTTATAGAAATAATTGATTTGGGAGATTTACAATATCGTAAGCCAGAAACTCTTTCAGGTGGCCAAAAACAACGTGTAGCATTAGCTAGAGCTTTAGTAAAAAAACCTCAAGTTTTAATGCTGGATGAGCCCTTATCAGCATTAGATCATGAGATGCGACAGAAATTGCAAGAATATGTTTTACAAGTTCATAGGGAATTTAACCTCACTACAATTTTAATTAGTCATGATATATCAGAAATTATAAAAATGTCTGATTATTTATTCGAGTTAGATCATGGTAAAATAATTAATCAAGGAATACCTACTGAGGTTTTTACTCATAATAAAGGTTTTACAAAGTTTAAGTTAACCGGAGAAGTGATTAACATTGTAAAACAAGATTT